>JACCVN010000153.1 GCA_013698165.1 Parachlamydiaceae bacterium
ATAGTACAAAAAGGGTAATTTGACGCGGGAGCGCAATTAGAAGTTAATGCATTAAAAAGCGTTGATTTTCCCACATTAGGAAGTCCAACAATTCCACAAGAAAGACCCGCCATAGCAAAACCTCTTCAATCGTCAAGTTAAAAAGGGTTAACTGTAGCTTTTTTTAGACATAAACTCAAGTTCCAAAACAGAGAAAATACCCAGGCCGAGAGTCTTTTACATCTTTATACATGCAACTTGAGTCGCATCGCATACATTTTTTAGAATCGAAAAAACCAATATTTTCTTTAAACTATACCTAAAATAAAAATTTTGTTAAAAAATGATTGAACAATGTATTCAATATATAAATAAAGTTGTATAATTAAGTGTATAAGAGGTGTAATGCGTTGTCCTCACCCGCTTTATTTGGTTAATCCTGTTATTCTGTGCGGGTTAATTGGCTTTCATTTGAGGTTATTATGGGCGAAAAAACTGAGAAGGCCTCTCCGAAAAAGTTAAAAGATGCTCGAAAAAAGGGCCAGCTTGCCAAATCGCAAGATTTACCTGCTGCTTTCACATTTATTGTTTCCATTTGGGCGACTTTGGGCATGAGTACCCTGCTTTACCATTATCTTAGCAGTTTTGTAGTAGAAGTGTTCCGCATGATTCCCAAGCAAAATCTGGACGGTCTACTTGGCGGTATATGGATGGAAGCTATAAGCGTCATATTTATTGCAAGCATGCCAATAATGCTCATCGTGTGCGCGGTGGGAGTTGTCATTAATTTTCTTACTGTTGGCCCATGTTTTGCAATGGAAGTATTCAAGTTTGATATTAAGAAGTTTGACCCCATTCAAAACTTGAAAAGTAAATTTAAATTAAAGACTTTAGTTGAACTGATAAAATCGTGTCTGAAAATCGGAATTGCAAGCTATATTATTTATCTAGTGATGTACAATAGCTTGCCGGTCTTGATTCAGTCTGTATCAGTTCCCATGCTCTCGGCACTAATGATCTTCTACACCTTCCTCATGGAAGTAGTGATCAAGGTGGGACTCTTTTTTATCGTCATCGCGGTTGCTGACTTTGTCTACCAAAAGAAAAGCTTTGCTTCCGAAATGAAAATGGAAAAATTTGAGGTCAAACAGGAATATAAAAACTCTGAAGGCGATCCACACATCAAGGGTAAACGTCGCCAAATCGCTCAAGAGATCGCTTATTCCGATGGACCTTCAGGGGGTATTAAACAATCTGCGGCTTTAGTAACAAATCCGACCCACTTGGCCATAGCCATCGGATATGACCGCGAAGTGGATGCAGCGCCCTACATAGTGGCGATGGGACAAGATATTCTTGCTGAGAGGATGGTTAATCTTGCAAAACAGTATAATATCCCTATCGTCCGCAATATTAAACTGGCACGTGAATTGTGGGATAATGGTGAAATTTATGAGTTTGTTCCTGAAAAGACTTACGAACCCCTCGCTGAAATATTGCGATGGATCTCTTCCTTAAATACTGATGATGCGTTTGACTACGTTGAGAACACAGAGATGGAGTAACCCATGAATTTCCTTAAGAGAATACTTGATGGTATCACAGCCAGATTAGGTGGGGAGCGTTCTTTTGAAAGAATTTCCCGTTCCAGCGACTTATTTCTAGCCTTTTTGATCATGTCCATTTTGGCCATGATCATTTTACCCGTCAATCCCGTCATAATCGACTACTTGATTGCGCTGAACCTTACCATTTCTGTGGCGCTATTGATGGTCGCTCTCTATATTCCCAGTGCTGTTCACTTGTCCATATTTCCTTCCCTTTTGCTGATCACCACTCTTTATCGACTCGGTGTAAACATCGCTTCTACCCGACAGATCTTATTGCACGCCCATGCTGGAGACATTATTTTTCAATTTGGAAACTTCGTCGTAGGTGGTAACATGGTGGTCGGGGGGGTTATTTTCTTAATCATTACCTTGGTCAACTTTATCGTGATCACCAAGGGTGCTGAGCGTGTCGCTGAAGTTGCCGCTCGATTTACCTTGGATGCGATGCCTGGTAAGCAGATGAGTATTGACGCCGATATGCGCGCGGGAATTTTGGATCAGAACCAAGCACGCGATAAGCGTCTTGGCATTCAAAAGGAAAGCCAGCTATATGGTGCCATGGACGGTGCGATGAAATTCGTTAAGGGAGACGCTATTGCCGGTATCGTTATTACACTGATCAACGTTATGGGTGGTATTATTATCGGAATGACACTCAATGGCATGAGCGCTGCCGAATCTGCTAGAATGTACTCATTGCTATCCATAGGAGACGGTTTAGTTTCCCAAATTCCTGCTCTATTGATCTCTATTACTGCCGGTCTGGTTACCACGCGGGTTTCCAGTGAAAATACAGCCTCTAACTTAGGTAGTGAGATCTCGGGGCAATTGCTTAAACAGCCAAAAGCTTTGATCATTTCAGCCGGTATTTTAATGATGATGGCCGCATTGCCGGGCTTCCCTAAAGCTCCCTTTTTGATACTTTCTTGTGCGTTAGGATTGATTGGTTACGCTTTATGGTCCACCGAACAGATTGAAGGTCCCGGAGCAGGTACAGCGGTACCGGGAGGAGCCGGCGGTACAGGAGGCATGGGCAGTGGCGGTGGATCTATCGCATCGGCAGCTGATACTGCTGCCGGCGGCCCCTCAATAGATACCGGAATTAAAGGTCATAGGGTTATCACCGGAGGCGGTATAGACAGCTATGCCCTTACCCTGCCGGTAATTCTCGAAGCCGGCAAGGGTCTCAGCGGAGAGATTCAAAAAGCTGTTAAAGGGCAAAGCTTTGTTGATCAAATGATTCCCCGCATGAGGCAGGCACTCTATGCCGATTTAGGTGTTCGCTTCCCAGGCGTCCACGTGAGGACCGATTCGCCAATTTTGGATAAGGATGAATATTCGATCCACCTGAACGAAGTGCCGGTAGTACGTGGCAAAATTTTAGATGGCCATGTGCTTACCAATGAAAGCGAAGAGAATTTAAAACGTTATAATCTACCATTCACTTCCTATAAGAACTCGCTTGGAATGCCTTCTCTTTGGGTTGAAGATAAACATAAGGAACTCCTGGACAAAGCAGGTATTCGCTACTGGTCCTTCCTGGAAGTAATTATCCTCCACCTTTCCTACTTCTTCCGCCATTATGCCAACGAATTTGTGGGAATTCAGGAAATCAAAGCGATGCTAGAATTTGTTGAAAAATCTTTCCCTGATCTGATCAAGGAAGTCACCAGATTGATCCCCTTGCAAAAGATGACCGATATATTTAAACGTTTGATCCAAGAGCAAGTCTCAATCAAAGATTTGCGCACAATACTTGAAGCATTAAGTGAATGGGCACAATCTGAAAAAGATACTGTCCTCCTCACCGAATATGTGCGCTCATCATTAAAGCGCTATATTAGTTATAAGTATTCTCAAGGTCAGTCTGTGCTATCGGTGTACATTCTAGACCCTGAGATCGAAGATATGGTTCGTGGAGCCATTAAACAGACATCAGCTGGTTCTTATTTGGCCCTAGACCCCGATGCGGTGCAATTAATCTTACAAAGTGTGCGAAATACTGTAGCCCCGCCCCCTCCAGGAGGACAGGCACCTGTCCTGCTAACCGCTATCGACGTAAGACGATTTGTCCGCAAGCTCATTGAGATGGAATTCACAGATATTTCGGTGGTCTCTTACCAAGAGATTGTCCCTGAAATACGTATCCAGCCTCTTGGGAGGATCCAGATTTCATAATCTTTTAATGGATAATTCATATTGATGGAGGCTTATCATGAATTTGGGTGATCTAGCTAAGTATACAGG
>JACCVN010000161.1 GCA_013698165.1 Parachlamydiaceae bacterium
CTGATTGTTTTAATGATCGGTGAGCGGCCTGAAGAAGTCACTGACATGCAGCGTATGGTTAAAGGGGAAGTCATTTCGTCAACATTTGATGAACCGCCTGAAAGGCACGTTCAAATTGCCGAAATGGTCATCGAAAAGGCCCGCCGCCTTGTTGAGCATGGTCAGGATGTCATCATCCTTCTTGACTCAATTACCCGTCTTGCACGTGCATACAACACTGTACAACCGCATTCCGGTAAGATCCTTACCGGTGGTATCGATGCAAATGCTCTCCATAAGCCTAAACGCTTCTTTGGCGCAGCAAGAAATATCGAGCAAGGAGGCTCTTTAACAATTATTGCTACAGCCTTGATCGATACCGGATCCAGAATGGACGAGGTAATTTTCGAAGAGTTCAAGGGTACAGGCAATATGGAGCTGGTCCTTGACAGACGTCTGTCAGATCGTCGTACCTACCCTGCAATTGATTTGATCAAGAGTGGTACACGTAAAGAAGAGCTGCTTTTGCATCCTAGTGAACTGGAAAAAATCTATCTACTGCGTCAAGCTGTGGCGGATCTAGCTCCAGGCGATGCGATGAACTTGCTGCTTAGCCGTTTGAAAAAGACAAATAGCAATGCTGAATTTTTACTTTCGATGAAAGATTAGTGGACTGTCAAGATCTGGAGTATTTCGATGAGAATAAAGAATGTTATATTGATATGTGCAATCGCTGCAGGCGCCGGCTACTGGATTGTGCAAAATAATCCAAATGCCTTAAGCGTGCTGGAACAATACATTGACAACGGCGAAATATTAACATTTGAAGCGCGTTATACTCCAGAACGCATCATGGAGCAGTTTGGCAAGGAGCTCGCCCAAGGGGAGCGCACCTTCCAAAGATCCGAGTTAAAATATTATCCCTACGCAATTTTGGACGTGAAATACAGCAGCCCCGATAAAAGGACTAGGGAAGGTGTTTTACTCTGGAGTTTAGTCGACGGGGAAATGGTCATCAATTGTGACACATGGGATAAAACCCATGGATTTGAAGATGCGATAAATGCCCAGGCAAGCCGCAACGACTTTAAAATCCTGAATGCTCTTGCCAAAAACAAGGGTAAGGCCTCTATGGAACAACTTCAAAGAGATCTGCAAGTAGAAGAAGACATTCTTCAGCCGTGGCTTGACGATAGCAAAGCCAAGCATCTTGTTATTCAAAAGGGAAATGAAGTCCAATTGCACTTTCAAAACCCGCGCATCTTAGTTGTACCGCAGACATGTATTGCTCAGAGCATGGTAACAAAGCCCTATAATCACGCCCAAAAGGTCTCTCGCAATTACTCTTTTAACCAAATCGAGAAGACTGCGCATGCTGCTTTTGGACAGGATTTTAAGATCAGAAGCAAAAAAGAGCTTTTCCTGCCTGTTTACAGCATTGAAATGCTTAATCCCGACGGTTCCGTGCTGACAACTGAATGGAATGCTTTGAACGGCCAACGAATGATTCCACGCTATCTTGCAAATACGCCCTGACTTGCTATACTCGACATAGCTGAATCTGAGAATTTGGACAACGCGAAAAATCTCGCGATTGAGCTCATTTAAAAGGCCCTGTATTATATAATACAGGGCCTTTTAAATGAGCTTAATCCCGAGGCTTTGGCAGCAGCCGAAATTTCTCAGATTCAGCTATCTCGAGTATAGTTGGGGTATGTTTGATCGATGGTAAAATTTCGTCCAAAGTCCAGACACAGTCAACAGTCCCCCAGCATCTCTGTTAAAGCCAACCAAGTTCTCAATATCATTCTTGTTGCATTTGTCCTTATTCTTGTCCGTCTTTGGCATTTAACGATCGTTCAGCATGAAGCCCGGGAAGAGGAATCACGCCGTCCTCAATCCAGAACGGTCATTGAATCAGCCAAACGTGGGACTATCGTCGATCGTTTTGGCCTACCTTTAGCTGTCAATCGCATGCAATATAACGCCGCAATTCTTTATGCTCCCATCAGGCAAATTCCTTCCGTGCGTTGGGAGAAAGACTCAAGTGGCCAAAGAATCAAACGGTTCTTACGCAAAGAATATATCTCCAAGCTATCTAAACTGCTAGCAGAGACTCTTGGACTGGATGCAGAGCGGCTTGAAGACCTCATCCATTCTAAAGGAGCGCTCTATAATCAAATACCTTTCATTCTCAAAGATGAGATCTCTGAAAGGGAATACTATGAGCTCAAAGCTTTAGAACGAGACTGGCCGGGCATTCAAATGCAAAGATTACCTCGCCGTCATTATCCTTTTGGTCTTGTCGCTGGGGACATCATTGGCTACATGGGCGCTATCAATCGCAAAGAGTATGAAAATATCATCGCCGAGATCAATTTTCTACAAACAGCTCTAGATACAAGCTTCCAATCTGGTGAATCTGGAGAGCCGAAACCAATGCCTGAAGGGTTTGAACATTTCGATGATATAGATCAGCGATTGCAACTATTAAAAGATAAAGCTTACTCACTTGTAGACTATGTGGGTAAAACAGGCATTGAAGGCAAATACGAAAGGGAGCTTCGCGGCTCAAGCGGCAAAAAAAGCTATTATTCCGATGCTCGCGGGAATTTTTTGCGAGAGCTTCCAGGATCACGCAAAGCCCATTCCGGCAACAGACTCCAATTAACGATTGCTTCAGAACTGCAAGAATTTGCTGAAAAGTTGCTCATCCAAAATGAACAGATTCGCGAAACTCGCATGACTCTTTTAGATGCCACCCAAAAAAAGTTGCTTGCGCTAAAGAAACCATGGATAAAAGGGGGCGCCATTGTAGTGATGGATCCCTTTACCGGTGAGGTAATCACATTAGCCTCTCATCCGCGCTATAACCCCAATGATTTCATTCTTTCCGGAAATCCGGACCTCTGCAAGCTACAAAAAGCAAATATCCTTCGCTGGTTTGAAGCTGAAGGGCATATCGCTGACATTTGGGATCAACGCTACCCCCTCACCAGAGAACACTATGACTACACCTTAAAGGATATTTCTGAAGAGAAAAAACTTTTAACGTGGCAGATTTTTTTAGAAATGATCTTGCCACCAGGACATCCGGCTTTAAAAACTTTGGGCAATGAAATGAGCATTGCAAAGGCAATTGAAATTAATACGACTGCTAGCATGCTGTTAGAATCTGTTGGAAGCGATGACCTTCTACCGGTTCTCACAAAACTTCTTGCTCAAGATGAATCCATGCTACAACGGCTACCCGCATCTGATTTATCAATGTATAAGCATCACCTTGAGCCGGTCTTAAAAGCCATGACAACAAATGATGATCGGGTGCTTTTCATCGATCTATGCCGCTTAGCTGTTGATGAAACGCGCTTTACACCCTCCTTGATTGCTGCTGTAGGCAGCCAATCTTTGTCAGAATATCGAGATACTTCAGCAGCGATGGTCACTATCGAAGAGTTTTGCCAGACGATGGCCAAGGAGCTTTTTAGAGATGTCTATTTTGCCAATTGGCGAAAAGAAAATGAAAAGCCATTCCTAAAATTGAAACGCGAAGAAGAGAAAAGTCAAAAACGATACGCCAAACCCTACATCGATCTTCTGGATGCTAAGGAATCAGAACTTTTTAAAGGATTCTGGTTCCAAAATAAATGGCAGCTGATTGAAACGTTATTGTTCGGCCAGCCCACTGAAAGTATAGACCCTGCTATCACTCCTTATCTTAGCTATTTCTCACAATGGCACACTGAAATCTCACAAGGCGCCCACCATGAGCTTGACTCGCATCAAGCTTATAAAAAGCTCCAAAAAGCCCTCTCTGCCATTGTTCCAAGTGAAAGAATTGCCTACTTGCAAACCTTGAGAGGGTACCGTCAATTGAACAGGCCGCTAATTAGCTCTTATAGCACCTTGCAAAAGGGCAAACGCCAGCTATTAGAAAAGCATCTGGCCGCAGCTTTCTATCCACCTTATGGCTTCGGCTATGGCCGATCACAAGCTTACCGACAGGCGACCACACAGGGCTCGATCTTTAAGCTTGTCACTGCCTATGAGGCATTAATTCAAAAGTATAATGCCTTAGGTCTGGAATCTCCCTCTGTCTCCCAGCTGAACCCGCTCACAATGGTGGAGTCCTTCTTTACGCAAGCCAAAGAAAGTTACATGGGCTATCATGCTGACGGGAAAGCGCTGCCAAGATTTTACAAGGGTGGACGCTTACCTCGCAGTACGAAAAATCACCTAGGCAAGCTGGATCTGCTCGGAGCTATAGAAGTCTCTAGCAACCCTTACTTTTCCTTGCTTGCAGGGGATATCCTCTCCTCTCCAAATGATATGGCTGCAGCGGCAAGTAAATTTTCGTATGGAAAGCGCACAGGCATTGATCTCCCTGCAGAAATCAGCGGTCAGATTCCTAAAGATTTAGAAACCAATCGCACCGGCCTGTACTCCATGGCTATCGGTCAGCACACTTTAGTGGTCACTCCTCTGCAAACAAGTGTGATGCTCTCCGCACTTGCCAACGGAGGTACGATCCTGACACCTCATATCGTCAAAGGCAAGTCGCTTTCGCTAAAAACCAAGCAGCTGCCGATGCCAACTGTTGTCCGCAGAATACTCTTGGAAGGGATGCATCGCGTGGTGGTCAAATCCCAGGGAGAAAGTCTGTTCAGCCTCTCGAGGCTATACCGCAAACATCCTGAAGCGATCAGCGACTATGTGGACTTAAAAGACCAACTGCTAGGTAAAACAGGCACTGCAGAATCTATTGAAAGACTGGACTTGGACAAGGAAAAAGGAATCAAAATCTACAACCACGTCTGGTTCGGAGGCATCGCCTTCGAAAAGAGCAAAGAGCTATTCGTCTCTAAAGACCCTTATGGCACTCCTGACCTAGTGGTGGTAGTTTATTTGCGCTACGGCGGCTTTGGCAAAGAAGCAGGTCCAATAGCCGCACAAATCGTCTCCAAATGGCGAGAGCTCAAAGCGGCACACAAGATCAAGAAAATACACTAAACATCCCCAACGCAAACATATCCACAACGTTTCAACGTGCAAGAACAAGGAACAGCAGACAGGATAGACAGGATCGCAAGCGGCAGGATAGGCAGGATATTTAGCT
>JACCVN010000165.1 GCA_013698165.1 Parachlamydiaceae bacterium
TAAAAAAAAATCAGGATTTGTACCTCGCATCTCAAAAGAATCCTAAAAGAGAATTGGTAGAGTCCAAGCTTAATGACAGGCCAAAAACCGCAAATCCTGAAGTGGTTCACGATATGCGAGTCGCAACGAGGAGGCTACGGGCGGCAATCAAAATTTTCAAAGCGATACTTCCTGTCAAAGCGAAAAAAATAGGGGAGGAGCTTGAAAAAATGGGTCGAGTACTTGGCAAAAAACGGGATCTTGATGTTTTTTCTGAGTTCATTTCTCACACTATTCATGCTAAGTCTCCTGCACTTCAAAAATTAGCACGGCAAATAGACCGATCACAAAATAAAATTCGTCAGGTGCTCAAATCAAAATCCAATAAACGTTTTCTTAAAACGATTGAAAAGTTAGAGGCGGAAACAACGAAACAAAATATTCTTAAAGCCTCAAGAAAATGGATCCGTAATAAGCTCAAAAAAGTGTTAAAAATCGCTTTCTCCATGGATTCAAAAGTTGATGATAACTCTCTCCACAAACTTCGTATCGCCCTAAAAATGTTGAGATATACCTGCGAATTCTTTGAGCCATTATTCAGTAAGTATATTTGTTCATTAGGTTCATTTATTGAGAAAACCACTAAACTGCAGGACATTCTTGGAGACCACCAGGATGCGATTAAGGGGATATCGATACTGAACCGATATAAAAATAAATTTTCTGATGAAGAGATTTTACAAATTACAAATAAGTATGAATCGAAAAAAATGAGAAACCGTAAGTTATTCTTTAAAATCTGGAAGGATTATTGGTATGGAAAAGGATTCCATAGCTCTTGTCCCACTACAGCAATTGAACTTATCCTTTAAATTTGATGGTAAAACGAATGTCAGCTATGTTGAGTATTTGCCAGTTAACCTGTGAAAGGATAAAGATGAAAATCAATACAAAAGACTTCTGCGTAGCCCCCGGAGATAAGGTTAAGCTCAAAAAGTGGGCCACACATGTAAAGCCCTTTTATAAATCAAAGAATGAATATGAGAATCTGCTGCAAGAAAAAGTTAATGAGCTAAGCACAAAGCAAAAGCTTCTCTATGCATCGAATCATTATGCCTTGCTAGTGATTTTTCAAGGGATGGATGCTGCGGGTAAAGATAGTATTATCCAACATGTTATGTCAGGGGTTAATCCTCAAGGCTGTGAGGTTTTCAGCTTTAAGGCGCCTAGTGAAGCTGAATTGAAGCATGATTTTCTTTGGCGTGCCACCTGCCGTCTGCCGGAAAGAGGGCGGATTGGTATTTTTAATCGCTCCTACTATGAAGAAGTGCTTATTGTGCGTGTGCATCCCGAGTTCCTTATCCGTCAAGGGCTTCCTGAAGAGTTACGCAACGATAAACGGATTTGGGAAAAGCGATTTGAATCAATCGTGGACTTAGAAAATCATCTCTATAATAATGGGACAAGAGTCATCAAATTCTATCTTCATCTTTCAAAAGAAGAGCAGCAGAAGAGATTTCTTCGACGTATCGAAGTGCCCGATAAAAATTGGAAATTCAGTCTTACAGATATTCATGAGAGACAATATTGGGATGAATATATGCATGCTTATGAGGATTGTCTAAAAGCGACAAGCACTCAACAGGCACCCTGGTATATCGTTCCAGCAGATGATAAACCAAACGCCCGATTAATTGTTTCTCAAATTATTCTTGAAGCCTTTAGCGAACTTAAGATGGCTTATCCTAAGGTTGATGCGGCTCGCCGGCAGGAATTACAAACAATTCGAGAGGAGCTTTTAAAGCCTCTTAAAACTCGTTAACAAACTCCTGATAGATGGCATGCGCCAAACCGTCTACTAAACCGATTTTGGGGACATAAATTTCATGGATGCCAGCCCAACGCATCAAATTAATATATATCTTTAATGCAGGCACAATCAGTTCAGCGCGGTCTTTACTGAGATTATATTGGTGCATTCGTTCTTCCACTGAAAGCTTATTGAGTTCAGCATAATTCTTATTGAGATAGTCAAGGGAGAGAGGCTTGCCCTCTTTCTTTTTACTCAAGGAAAATGTTTTATTGATATTTCCGCCTGAGCCAATAGCAACAACAGGCAAATCAGTTTTAACATTCGTTTTGAGTTCTGATTTTAAATTATTCCAATGTGATTCAGTGACTAAATTTTTTATAATTCGAATGGTTCCGATGTCCACAGATTTCTTGTAAACTAATTTTCCATTCACATAAAAGACCAGTTCAGTGCTGCCACCGCCCACATTGACATAGAGATAACCATGTTCGCGATCCATATTTTCAGCAATATGACTTTCATTAATCAGTAGAGCTTCTTCATCCCCATTAATGACATCGATTTTAATCCCTGTTCGAAGTTCGACTTCTTTAAGGATTTCCTTTGCGTTTTTCGCATCGCGCATTGCGCTGGTAGCACAAGCCTTAAAATGTTTAACGTCATAAAAATTGATTAATTCCTTAAACGTTAGCATTGCAGAGACAAACTTTTGGGCTTTTAACTTACTGATATTTCCGGTTTCAAAAACATCAAAGCCCAAGGAAGTAGGGAGTCTAACAAAGTTTACCTTATTGAATTCTGCGACTCTCAGCTTGTTGACAATCACATCAACAACCAAAAGGCGTGCGGCATTACTTCCAATATCAATGGCAGCAATTTTCATAGTATATTACCCTTTCCTATTAGCTATCGGTAAACGTTTCAAATAATGATAGACAGCTTCTTGGGAACGAATTCTTTTTCCAGCGGATGAAACATACTGATTAGAAAGATCCCTATCGAGCCAGCGTGCTTTGACATTATCGCCAAGTTTTATTTTGAGGATATGCTTTATTTCTTCTTTTAACTTTTGGTCTCTTATTGAAACCGCTGTTTCAATACGATAATCCAGATTTCGAGCCATCCAATCTGCAGAAGAAATGTATATTTCTTCAACGCCGTCATTATGAAAAAACCAGATGCGACTATGTTCAAGATATTCATCGACGATGCTGATCGCTGATATCGGTGGGGAGAATTCTTTTTGATCAATCACAGCGCAAA
>JACCVN010000187.1 GCA_013698165.1 Parachlamydiaceae bacterium
CAAGCAGCTGGTTCAGGGTTTGCTCGCGTTCATCATGCCCCCCTCCAATCCCAGCGCCGCGATGGCGGCCTACAGCGTCGATTTCATCCATAAAAATAATGCAAGGCGCATTTTTTTTAGCCTGATCGAAAAGATCTCGGATACGGCTTGCCCCTACACCGACAAACATTTCAACAAAGTCGGAACCAGAAATTGAAAAGAAAGGCCGATCAGCTTCACCGGCAACAGCTTTAGCAATCAGTGTTTTACCGGTTCCCGGAGGTCCCACGCAAAGAACACCTTTTGGGATATGACCGCCAAGCGCAGTAAATTTTTGAGGGCTCTTGAGGAATTCAACAATCTCTTGCAACTCTTCACGTGCTTCGTCAATACCGGCGACATCTTTAAATGTTATTTTGTTAGTGTCTTTATTCATCAATTTTGCAGGAGATTTGCCAAAGTTCATCGCATTTGAGCCCATGCCCTTCATCTGCTTTGAGAAAATGAAATAAAGCACACCCATGACCAATAGGACAGGCAATAGAGTAAAGAGATAGCTCAAATAATTAGGTGTCGGCTCTTCACTCTTAAACGTTTTTTCCAGTACAGTATTCAGAGGTTGGTCTGGAGCTTTAAAAAAACCACCGCGATTATGAGACATGTTTGCCCATTCTTCCTTGGCAGTGACAAACCAATGGTTATATAGCTCAGGGTCTTGTTTCTCTAATGCTCTTGTGGACAACTCTTGGCCATTAAAGAACCAGATGACATGCATCACACTTTGACGGCTTTTATCTAGCTGTGCGACATTGTCTTCTAACTTCTCATAGATCTGATTATTTTCGTCCAATGCCTCTTTATAGTTGCGCACACTTCGCAATTTGTTCAATCTGACATGGTCCTCAACGACACCCAAATCATCCGCAATCCCTTGGAGATCAGTTGTAACTTTTGCAAAAATATCAATCTTCTGTGGCAGCGATAATGCAGCCAGGTTAGTCTCACTTAGGTCTGAATCCATATTGCGGAGGGCCGTTTTCACGTTTTCATTGCCAATTCCTAGTAGAGGCGAGCGAAAATTGCGAAGAAGATCACTGAGCGCTTTGCCGTAAGCATCTGCCGCAGGCGCATTTGGTGACGCTTGCACAGCTTTAAGCTTCTCCTGAAGGTCAATTAAATTGACGGAACTTTTTTTGGGTGCTTCATTGATGACAACGCTGTAATCTTTGTGCATGCCATGGACGAGATCATCAATGAGAATAAATCCACCTGAAGGTATTGAGGAACCGGTTAATGACAAATACCAATTACCAGCTTCCAGAACCTTAGCACGCTGATCTGAGAGCTCTTGTTGAAGTCTTACACTTTCGGCGCTGAGCTCATGATTGCTATTTAATAGCTCCAGAAATTTGTACCTTGCTTTCCCCTCTTCAGTGACTCTATCCCGAAATTTACCACTGAATGTGACAAGATTGTCATTTAATGCAGTTTTGCGGCTATCTTCGGGCTGAATCAACTGCAGGTTGACAAGATGCTCCAGTTGATAGCTAAAGGATACTTTTGCAAATTTAGTCTCGATGAAATTCTGTACTAACATGGCCAATAATAAGGAGGCCATTAGGAACCAGATAAAGCTATTCGGGAAATTTTTTTTTAAATCTTGGTTTTTATCGTCAGCCATATCTACCTTAATACTGGAGTTTGGACAAATTTGAGGGAATACCACTCGCGGACATATTAGTCAATTTTACCACAATGACTATTCACCTTTCAATAGTAAATATCAGAGGGAGAGGCTAAGGAAAAAAAACAGAAAATTCGAGTCCGTACCCCCGTCCGCTTTACCCCTTAAACTTTATGCATATTTCCATCGCTTCGGATCCAACGCTAAGAGGTAACTTTCTTTTTCCTGTTAAAAATTCATGTACAATACTTTCTTTACACATGACGACCGGCAAAAGATTTCTTAAAAATGCGGGAACTTTGGCAGCGTTCCACAATTTGCTTAAAGAGGAAGAGCCTAAATACTGGCTCCCTGGAACACCAACAGCTAGCTGATACTCCCCTTTTGGCAATATTACAAGCATGCTGGACTTCCAAGCCATTTGCCAATCACTTGTCGAAGATAGCATCGTCATATCCACCTCCACATCTTTGACATCAATCATCCATTCATGACGGGTGGTGGTGCCATAAGAGATTTTTAGAGGCATGCCATGCAGATGGCTTTGCCTATTGAGCAAAAACAGGCGTTTTCGATCAATAAAGATACAGGAGTCTACAGAGCGGATTTGCTTATTGGCTTTACTCTCTTGAAGAAATTCCACTATCGTTTCTACCTCTTCATAGGAAAGCGCCATTTCTTTACGTTGAAAAAAACGCAGTATCAGGTGTTTGAGCTCAATATTTGGGATTCCAGGTGTGCTCTGCATATCGAGCATTGTCCCAAAGGGACCCTCAACAATTTTCGACAAATGTTCAGTAATACGCATGTCCAGATAATCAGATAAAGCAGAAGCTTCACGGCCTAAACGATTTAAAGAAGGCGAAATTTCTTTTCCAAACTGGTTTGATAGAGAGGGAATAATCTGCTCTCGAAATTTTGCACGTGTAAAACGTATATCCCTATTAGTATAATCATCAATAGGAATGAGCGAGCGACTTTGAATCCAATCCAAAATTTTTTTTTTGGAAATAGGTAAAAGAGGCCTCCAGAGGCAAATTTGATTAAGTTCTTGAACTGGACGCAATGCCCCTAATGCTGTCAAACCTGCACCTTCAAAAAGACGCTTTAAAACGGTTTCAGCTTGATCATCAGCATGATGTCCTAATAGAACAGCTTGATAATGATGTTCCTGACACAAAGAACGGAAAAAATTTAAGCGCTCTTGCCGGCAAGCATTTTCCTTGTTCCCAGTCAAAATTTCCGGATCCAGAACTTTAAGATGGAAGGGAATTTTTAGTGATTCAACCACTTCTTTAAGTTTTTGCGCTTCTTCATGACTAGATGGGCGCCAACGGTGATCAACATGCGCTACGGAAAATTTAAAAGATAGCTCATCTTTGATCTCATGTAAAATCCATAAAAGAGCTAGTGAATCAGCTCCACCAGAAAGTGCTAACAGGACCGGCAGTTCCAGATTCGAATGGCAAACTAAAAAATCACGGACAATTCTTTTCATCATATACTTAACATAGCTGAATCTGAGAATTTGGACAACGCGAAAGCTCTCAGGAGTCTCTAAGGATTGAGCTCATTTAAAAGACCCAGTATTGTATAATCCAGGGCATTTTATAGGAGCTCAACCCTGAGGCTTTGGCGCAGCCGAATTTTCTCAGATTCGGCGATGTTGAGTATATTTTTTTCCTTATTTGAACATTCCAAAAAGCAATATCAAAATAAGGGCAACTAAAACGACTAACAGCCAGAATGGGGGTGTTGAACGCATGTCAATTGCTATCTCATCACTGGGCACGCCGGCAGGAACTAATGGACCGGGAACCTCGGGCTCCGGATGCAAAGGTTCAGTGTCTTCGAATACTTCACGAATCTCAGTAACAATTCTTATCGGCAAAGATTTTTCAAATCATTAACGCCAATCTAGTGT
>JACCVN010000188.1 GCA_013698165.1 Parachlamydiaceae bacterium
GTCAGTGATGCCTGTATAGCTTAAGTCCAAAACCTCTAATGGCATATTGGCAAGATAAGGAAGAGCTGAGTCCTTAAAATGTTGGCAGTGAGACACTGACAAGTACTTAAGAGCGGTATTTTCAAGATTATACATTCCAACAGAAGTAATATTGGGACAGTAATTAAGAGACAGTGATTTCAACGTAGGATGAGAATTAAGTTCCCTAAGGGCAATATCAGTGAGCTCGTTATTTCCGGATATATCTAATCTTTCTAATGAGAGCAACTCTTTGATATAAATGAGAGCTCCATCCCCAATATTACAAAAACTACAGTTCAGTAATTGGATAGGCATCCTCGTGATGAATTGCAATCCGGCTCCCTGAAACTTTTTACAACCGGAAACCTTCAATGCCTTAAGCTGCATATTTGAAAAGTAAGCTAAAAATTCATCATCAATCATAGGACAAGAATCCACTTCTAGTGATTCAAAGGACATCGCTTTTGACATTGAAGAAAAGCCTTCACTTGTAATTTTCCTGCACTTAATAACTCTTAGCTCCTTAATGAAATTAGTGTGCAGATTTTTCATGTCTTTATTGGAAAGAGTAGAATTTTCAATCGTGAAGGCCGGGATAGTAAGGTTATTAAAAAATATAGGAAAAAGGAAATCAACGCTCACAGACTTTTTTAAGAAATTTCTCAAGAAGGAATCCAAGATATCTTCCAGTCTATCTGACATGTTAAAATCAATCGTTACAAAACTTATAACTTTCAGAAAACTAATCAAGCACTTGGTGTCAAGCCCTTCTATTCTGTCTCTAAACGTATAATCCAGATCTCCAATTAACTCATTAATACAAAGATATTGAGCATGCCCTGCCAGGTCTACAAGGCAATTGAATGGCATCTTCTTTAAGGTTTGAGGGCCTTCTTCACAGTATTTGACAATTTTTTTAAATACATTTATTGGAATTTTTTCCAGGTTGATAACTTTGCTGTTAGCCTCTTTAAAGTGGGAAGAAAATAACAGCTTAAAATAGTCGCTTTTAACCGCTAGAACCTCTTTGAAATATAATGGAAACTCAAGAGAATTTCCACTTTCAAACTGAATGCTAAATATCCCCCTTGATAACTCTTCGGCTTCAATTTCCTCCCTACTAAAGAATTGGGGATAATGACTGTAAAGTTCAAAAACAGATCTATTGACCTCGTAAGCGTCTTTCAAATACTGACCTGAAATTATTTTAGCTGATGGTCGGCACTTTATAATAATTGCTTTTATCAGTGTCGGCGAAACGATATCAATGCATGATGGATTTTTAAGCTGCGCGACAATCTTTTTTAGACTCATTAATTGATTTCTGGGAGGGCAGCAATTTATATTGCTTCTTTTCCACAATTGTTTCTCGTTAATGATATTCGGGATTCCCGTTGACCAATCGTAATTTGCTAATGATTGAAAATCAAATAAATAGACCAAAAAATTAAAATCTATTTTATACCTGCGCTGACAACCCAGATATAATCTTTGCTTATCCTCACAACTGATATTTCTAAACTGGTCACACACCAATAATGCTTCGCTCATCCTTGGGACTTCATGGATCTCATTAAAAATTTTATAGTGGTAAAGACTGATGATAAATCCTTCAAAGCACTTCAATAAACTTTGCGAGCTGATCGATTTAAATTTCGAATGATTTAAAATCTTTTGCGAAAATCCCTCCCAACCAAACATGTCAACAAATTTGAATTTAAGAATAATCTCCGGAACCACATTCTCAAAATCATGCAAACTCATTCTCTCAAAATATTTATAATCGATTAATTTTCTGACCTTTTCGTAGACATTAGCTTTCAAACACTCCTTCAAAAGCAAAAAGTAAATATCTTTATTGTCAGAATTAATGATAGCATGTTCATTTGCAAAATCCCCACTTTTCATAAAGGGATCTGAAAATATGAAAGAAATCAAATCGGCATGCAATAGAGATGCGAGATTTGAAGTATTTGCCAATAATGAAATCCGTTCTTTGAAGTTGAGAGATTTGACATCTTCGCGATTTAACAACGTCTTAAACAGCTCACCTTGCTGGCTTTGTGTAAGTATATTACGTTTTACGACTTTCAAATATGTGGCAACTTGAAATGAAGCAGAAAGGTCTAATCTGGAAATCCAACTAATTAAAATTGTAAAGGATCTTGCATCTTCGAGGCAGGTCCCACTAAAATTGACTGTTCCAGGCAGTGATAAAATCTCAACCCCGATGTTTATGGAGAGAATTTTCTCCTTTGCTAATTCAAGCAGTTTTTCAGCGTGAGAGTTCATTTCTAAAGATGTCAAATCTATCCTAAACGCATTGATAATATTGTTTTTATTGGAAAAAAAGGCTGAATCCAGAGTTTGAAAAAGAAGAACTGAAATCACTTTAATCTTTTCTTGGAGCGAAGAGCATTCTATTTTATGGCCTTCCTTAGCACTTTCTTGGATTTTTGAAATTTGATTCCATAAATTTACTAGAGAAATTTGAACATAATCAATCATAAAAACTCTTGGAACATACACAAACTAATTCTGTTTAAGCAACCATTTCAGTTGTATCAACCCAATTGATAGGATAAAGACAATTAAACAAACTTATCGCCTGCCATTTTGCAAAAGTCCACGGTCTCGACTTTAAGGCTATAAAAAACTATAATACACGGTTTAGGTTAAATTTGGAGAGAGGGTAAAGTGAAAAAAATCGATCTTTCATTATATTTTGTAGTGCACCGCGGTCTCTTATCTACCAGTGATTTGGTTGAAATCGTCCTTCAAGCTATTGAAGGAGGAGCTGCTGTGGTTCAGCTCAGAGAAAAAGAGAGTTCTTTTGAAGAATTTTGTTCGATCGGTCAAGAACTGCTGAATCAATTACGTCCTTTAAAGATCCCCCTGATCATTAATGATCGCGTAGATGTCGCTAAGGCCATTGGCGCTGATGGTGTACATCTTGGCGGGGATTAAAGCATCTAATGCAGATCAAGTTTTAAAGGCTAACTTATCCGGAATTGCAGTCGTAAGTGCCATTTTAAATGCACAAAACCCTAAAGCCGCCGCCGCAGAACTAAAACGCAAAATTAAAGACTTCCTGCGAAATTAAATTTTTTCTTTAATATTTTTTTCGCAATATGGATAATCGTCGAGGTTTCGATGACGTTGATCTAACCTCATTAAGTTGATCTAACCTCATTGGACAGAACCGTAATATAAGGAAGGTCAAATGTTAATAAACGCAGAGACGGAGAGGCGGGGAGACGCAGAGAGAATTGAGAATTTATTATCGGAACAAATTCTTGATGCTGCCATTGAAGTGCATCGTACTTTAGGCGGTCCAGGCCTTTTAGAAAGTCTATATGAAGACGCATTATTTCATGAGTTAGCAC
>JACCVN010000199.1 GCA_013698165.1 Parachlamydiaceae bacterium
GAGCTTTTGCGTTGCCCAAATTCTCAGATTGAGCTAAGAACAGTATATACTGACATACCTGAATCTGAAACGATCTAACGAAAATAATCTAAAATTTCCTCTGAGTGATTTGATCCGAATGTGTCTAAGTTTTTTCAAAAATTCAAAAAAAAATTGAGGTGAAAATGCATTGCGTTCAATCAGAAAGGCTTCCCTATTTGCGTGCAGTAGATGTCCAGGAGACTATCAATAAAACTAAACCTTCCCTATTGTCTCAAAGTGGTCGTGTTTTTACCAAAACATTAGTCGGATTTATTGGTGGTGAGCTTATTGGAAGAATGATCTCCATAGGATTGAATTACTCATGCAAAAATAACGTCTTAAATGGGTCTGTTGAGCATTTTGTAAAAATTCTTATACCCTCTCTTTCCTCTTTAGATTTTTTACCCATAAAAGTAGCAGGTCTTGGTGGAATGCTCGTTTTCGCTTTTACTTTTTACCGGGAATATCATTTACAGGAGCGAGTAATTGCCGCAGAAAGGATTCTAGGTGCTAATCCTCATCGAATTATTATGCATTCAGAAGCGATAAACATTGTTAATACCCTACCTTCGAATATGACAATACCGACTTGGAATTTTTCTGTAATTGAAGACAAAGAAATCGATAGTCTCATTGAACAAAACAATACTCAAAAACTTCTTAATAACGCCTTACAGATGGTATTGACGACAGAGCCAGATGAACAAATAAAAATCCTACAAATCTATAAAGACATCAAGAAAGTTACTGATGACATAACGCTTATCAGCCATTTCTTTAAGAACGCTGGAAACTTTACTTCGGATAATTGTGATCATCTCCACAGATTCTTTAAAATTAACAATATTTCACTACCAAAACTCCCTAGACGGGAAAATGGTAAGACCTTATTTAAAGATCAAGAAATAGAGAAATTCATTATGCAAATGAAGACTGTCAAACTTCTTGATGACGCCTTTGAGAGCATCCTAAAGACAAAATTAGACGATCTAGAGGGTATGAAAAAAATCTATCAAAATGTCAAATGGAATGATAATGACAAAAACTTAATCCACCATTTCTTTACAAAAGCATGGGGCTTTACTCAAGATGATACTGAACATCTCCATAAATTCTTCGAAATCAATAGTATAAAAATGCCTCCCCTCAGAATCAGCGATACTGGCAAAATCCTATTTTTTGACCTATAATCTCTGAATCGACTTTAAAAATACTAAAGGCGTGTTCTGTAAAATCCTTTAGAAAATTCCCTCAGTTGTGGTACGGTTCCGACAACAAATACCCTGAGGGTCAGACCTGTATCGTTATTAAATATCTAAAAATTTGAGGAAAAAATGCTTGCTCAGTCAATAAATTCAAAACCATATTTGCGTGTCAATGATGTCCGAATACCCATCATGCGATCAAGACCTACTTTTTTGTCTCAAAGTGTCACTGTTATATCCAAATCTTTCTCCGGAATTATTGGTGGGGGCTTATTTGGATATGCATTTAAAGAAGCCTTCCCATTCATTAAAGATGCTCTTCCAACTGGCTTGTTTTCTTCAACCCCAGAGTACATCCTTAAAAAGATAACACCATTTATTTTTGCTAGAGTTCTTGTGCCTGTTGTAAGCCCTATGGACGCTCTTCCAATAAAATTAGCCGGTCTTGGTGGAATTCTTCTAGGAGTATTTACCTTTTATCAACAACGCAATTTATTCGCTCAAGCTAATGCTGCAATGAGAGCTTTGGGGTATAAAGATTCGTACAATCTTGTGACAACAAGCGACCTTCAAAACATCAACCAAATTGCACCCTCCTTCAATTTACACGCAAAACTTAATTCAGAATTTACGGTGGTCAACGATCTAGAAACTAATGACTTCATTAACCAAAGAGAGACCAATAATCTTCTTGATGACGCCCTCGAAATAATCCTCAACTTAGATATCCTTAATAATAAGGACCAAATGCAAGAACTCTATCAAGAATTGAAAAAAAGGGTTAATGATCAAACTATAATGAATTATTTCTGTACTAAAACATGGCTCATGGATAATGAGGAAAAATCTCATTTAACAAAATTCATTTTAAACAACAACCTTGAGTTGCCAAAGTTTTATGCGACAAAGGAAACTTCAGGAAATAATTCCCCATCAGAATTAAATACCCAAGACGATAAGGATAAAATGAAGCAAGCCAATGGATGGGTGCTACAGGCATTTGCGGGGCATTAGAAGGAGTCCTTCTTTTCAACAATCTTCAAAAAAAAAGTTTTGGTTTATTGTAAAGCTCCCTTTATAAAGTTTCTTGACACCTGCTGCGAGACGCAGCAGGGTACTTAGCGGCATGGAGCCACCAACTCTCTTTGTATCTCATAGCAAGGCTTGCGAGGGATAGTGAAGACATCCACAGCTACGGGCATACTAAATAAACCCTCTAATCACCATGAAAAGGGTTTTTCTCTTTTAAAGACATTTTGGTTTGGAAAAATTTGGGTCATGATAAGGCTAATGCCTATGGCTATATGCTGAATTATATTCACGGGCAATTGAACTTTTGCCTCTTTGCGTCGAGCGGCGGTGGCTCTTCAGTCGTTGAAATACTGCCTGCTACGAGACGCAGCAGGCTACTATCTTGAATTGTAAAAGCGTTTAATAAAGCTGCGGATCAGTAAGATGGTCAAAGATATCGTCACGAAGAGGGCCATGCCTCCATAAACAAAATAGATGGGATAATTGCGCACGTACATAAAAAGGGTCTGCCGTACTTCCCCATGCAGGAAATATGCCCCTAAAAGTACTAGGCAAATATATAAAACC
>JACCVN010000101.1 GCA_013698165.1 Parachlamydiaceae bacterium
AATGCTTTGACCTCTTGAGATATTTCTCTGACGTCCTTGTCATCTGCATAACGGACAATCGGTGTCAGAAGTCCTCCTTCGACGCTTACTGCGACGGCTATATCGATAGTTTTAAAGCGCACAATGGCTCCACCCTTAGGTGCAAAGCCGCTATTGACAGCCGGATGTTCTTTTAGTGCAAGTGCGGAGGCTTTAAGGATCAGATCATTATATGTGACATTAATCTGTATATTTTTAAGCTGCTCTCGCAAGGCAACAAGGTTTGCAGCATCGATAGTCTGTTGAATATAAAAATGGGGAATTGTGGCTTTGGCTTCTTGCAGCCGTTGTGCAATGACTTTTCGCATAGGGGTCATTGCTTCTTCCACAAAGCTTCCTAAAGCTGCTCTTGGAGCAGTACTTTTCTTAAATAGAGATGGTGATACCCCGGCTAAATCTTTTTTCATAATTCGGCCACCGGGACCGGTCCCTTTTAAATTGGAAAGGTCGAGGCCTTGCTCAGCAGCAAGTTTTTTAGCCAATGGAGATGCAATAATACGTCTATTAGATGCAGGTGCATCTTCCATTTGTGTGGGCAATTGTGGAGCGGCTTGTTGCATAGATTGTTGTTGGCCCGTATCAGCAACATGCACTTCTGGAACGGCTTGTTGTGAAACTGGAACCTGGGGTTGCTCTTCTTTTGCCGGCGCAGCAGGAGATACCTTTGCTGCCGCCCCTTCAGGCACATAACCGTCAACGCTTTCTTCTTTCTCTTCAGTGAAGATGGCTATTGGCTGATTGACCTGCGCTTCGCCATTTTCCTGGACGATCACTTGTCGTAGCCAACCACTATCAAGCGCTTGATGCTCTACTGTCGCCTTATCAGTTGAAACTTCAAGCAGAAGATCTCCTGCTTCTACAAAATCACCAACCTTTTTGTGCCATTTGGCAATAACACCCTCTTCCATTGTCGGTGAAAGCTTTGGCATCGTCAATGTGAAGGGCATAACTACTCCTAAAGATACTCTTTACGAACATATTTTTTTAGATTTCGCTACTATATGCGCTACTGTAGGCACAGTTTCTTTTTCAAGAACTTTAGAATAAGGCATTGGTGTTTCTTTTTGGCAAAGACGCCCGATCGGCGCATCCAGATAATCAAAGCAATGCTCCATGATTTCAAAGCCAACTTCTGCACAAATTCCTGCGAAGTAATGGCCTTCCTCAACGAGAAGGCAACGATTAGTTTTACGTACCGAATGGGCTATTGTAGTGATATCCAGAGGCCTAATAGAACGCAAATCGATAAGTTCGGCTTTAATGCCCAATTTCGCAAGTTCAGCCACAGCTTGAATGCATAAGGTCACCATGCGGCTATGGGTAACAATCGTGATATCGGTGCCCTCTTGTACGATTTTTGCCTTTCCAATAGGCACAAGATATTCCTCTGTAGGAATTTCCATTTTATCGCCGTACAAAAGCTCGTTTTCAAGAAACAGCACCGGATTATTATTGCGGATAGAGCTTTTCAGAAGCCCTTTTGCATCATAGGCATTGCTAGGAGCCACAACGATCAATCCCGGCAAGTTGCCATAAAGCGCTTCAACGCAATGGGAATGCTGGCTTGAGACCTGTGCCGCAGCTCCATTTGGACCTCTGAAAACAACTGGAACAGAAAAGCGATTTCCAGACATGTAATACATCTTTGGAGCATGTGAAATGAGCTGATCGGCAGCCACAAAAGAGAAATTGAAACTCATGAATTCCACTACAGGCCTTAAGCCGGTCATCGCTGCACCGATAGCAATACCTGCAAAACCGAGCTCAGCAATGGGAGTATCGATGATGCGCTTGGGTCCCCATTTATCGAGCATCCCTTTGGTTACCTTATAGGCACCATTGTAAGCTCCAACCTCTTCACCCATGATAAAAACAGCTTCATCGCGTGCCATCTCTTCATCTAAAGCTTGGCGCAAGGCTTCTCTGTATTCTACAATCTGTTTTTCAGCCATTTTAGTTGTCCTAGTCCGCTGTAAATATTAAATTGAGGGTTTAGGAGCGAAGTTAAGGGGCAAATACATCTTCTTCTAAAGTTATTGTATCCGGCCATGGGCATTCATCAGCATATTTCATGGAAGCAAGGCAAATTTCGCGCTGTTCCTTGTCCATCGTTTTAAACGTTTCTTCGTCGATCATCTTCTGTTCCATCAGGGCTGATAGCAATATCTGAATGGGATCTCTCTGCATTTCAAATTTCAAAGATTCTTTTGTGCGGTATAGACCAGGATCAGATACAGAATGACCTTTAAAACGGGAAGTAATGACCTCGACAAGAACAGGACGACTATTCTCGATCATTTCAAGGTAGATTTTTTTGAATCCTGCGTAGCAATTGAAGAAGTCCATACCATCAAAAGTGTAACCTTTAATGCCATATCCACCGGCTTTATCCTCTGCAAGACGCTCCACAGATATCGCATTTTCCACAGCTGTTCCCATACCCCACCGATTATTTTCTATGACATAAATACATGGCAAATCCCAGAGGGCTGCCATATTGATGGCTTCATGGAAAGCCCCTTGAGCCACTGCACCGTCGCCTAAGAAGCAAACCGCAACTTCGTTTTTATTTCCACGATATTTAGCAGTAAAAGCCGCACCAGTTGCAATAGGTACTTGTCCGCCGACAATCCCATAGCCGCCAAGCAGCCTATCGGTATAAAGATGCATCGAACCGCCGCGTCCGAGCGCATTTCCGGCAGCGCGGCCATAAAGTTCTGCCATGATTTCATTTGGAGTTGCTCCCAGAAGCAGGGCTAAAGCATGGCAACGATAAGATGTAACATACCAATTGTCCGGACCTATTGCTTCTAATACAGCCGTTTGCACAGCTTCTTGCCCGGCATATGAATGAAAAAAGCCGCCAACTTTCCCTTGAAGATATGCGACTTCCGCGCGTGTCTCAAAATTTCTAATCAGAAGCATACGCTTTAGATTTTCAAGCAAAGCTTCTTTGCTTAAGCTTTTTAGAACATCCAGCTTATTTGAAGGAAAATATTTGATCTCTTGTTCCATAGGCAAAAACACTTTCTTTTTATAGGAGTTGTAAAACAAAATTATAGATCATAAAAGATTAGCTCGCAACGGAATATCACTTCGGCTATAATAACCAAATTTACCTAGAGTTTGACATTATGATCAATGATACCTCTTTAGCATTTTTTCTCTACTTTTCAGTGTTGCTTGCTATTGGCATTATTTCACATAAAAAACAGGCCTCCTCTGCAGATTTTATTGTAGGAAACCGAAGTTTGAATTTCTGGGTCATTGCATTATCTGCCCATGCCAGCGATATGAGTTCATGGTTATTCATGGCATTTCCGGCAGCCTTTTATCTTCGCGGCATCTCCCAACTTTCCATTGGCATTGGCCTATTTATCGGAATGCTATTGAATTGGCAATTTGTTTCAAAAAAATTGCGCACTCTGACAGAAAAATTTGACAGCTACACTCTCCCTACTTTTTTTGAGACAACCTTTAAAGATTCTTCAGGAATTATACGCACAATCACCGCCTTAGTCTCGGTCATCTTTTTAGCGTGTTACCTTGCAGCCGGACTTATTAGCATGGGGCTTTTACTCGAGTCCATTTTCGGTATCGATTATTACCTGGGGTTGACGGTAGCAACAGTGGTTGTAGTGATCTATACCTTCTCCGGAGGATTTATTACAGTTGCTTGGACCGATCTCTTCCAAGCTCTATTCCTAATGGTTGTTATTGTCATTGTCCCCTTGATAGGGTTTTTATCGCTCCCTAATGGTTGGACAAGCATTGTAGAAAGCGCAATGTCTAAGCAAGTTGATTTGCATTACAGCTCTCTGCTGACACAAGAATCTCTCTTGTCGATGTTCTTTTTGATCACTTGGGGTTTTGGGTATTTTGGACAACCACATATAGTCACAAAGTTTATGGGTATCAGAAACACCCAAGAATTGACAAAATCCAAATATGTTGGCATGGCTTGGATGGCGATCTCTCTTTTAGCGGCTGCCATGATTGGTGTGGTTTCTATCGCCTATTTTGAAAATTCAACTATCAAGCCTGAACTCATTTTTGTCGAAATGACCAAAGAATTGTTTCACCCTCTTATCGCCGGAATATTCCTATGCGGTCTAATCGCCGCAACGATGTCAACGATGGATGCTCAAATTCTTGTGGCTGCCTCTGTGCTAAGCCAAGACTTTTACAAACACATCATTGGCAAAACTCCTTCAGAAAAAACTCTGGTGCGAGTCACACGCGCAGCGGTTGTTGGTATTTCCGTAATCGCCCTGGTCATAGCCTTTAATAAAAGCCCTTCTGTCCTGGATACCGTCCAATATGCCTGGACTGGCCTGGGTTGCGCTTTTGGGCCGCTATTATTAATGGCTCTCTATTCCAAATCCGCAAACCGCTATGGCGCCATTTCAGGGATTCTTGTTGGAGGCTTCATTGCAGGTTTCTGGGATTTGACACTCCCCTATTTTAGCGATTATGCCATTCCGGCTATGCTCCCGGGCTTTACTCT
>JACCVN010000282.1 GCA_013698165.1 Parachlamydiaceae bacterium
GATATGAGGGGCTTTTTGCGCAATCCCGCTGCTACAGCTATCTTAGCTATCGCTTGCAAGCCTAGCTACTGGCTCATAGAGAGATCCACTATCGTGGCTTAGCTGCAAACCACTTGCCTCACATACAAAGTTTAGTTATTTTTTTTTGCGAATTGAGATGGGCAATCAGGATTGGTACAAGGCTCACCCCAATTGTATAGCTTGAAGCAGTAAGGGCATTTCCACGTTTTTTGATGTTCTATAGACCAAGCGTCATATTTCCCAATAGATTTTGTCACTCAAGATTCAAGAATATAGATCCCTGAAGCATCACTGTGGATTGCATTGGTTCTATTTGTTTATATGGGATGCAATTATTAACTTAGATGTCTGTGATTTTATCTTGATATTTACTGCACAAAAACAACACACTAAACCGTTAGCAAGGCTTGCGAGCGATAGCGAAGACAGCCACAGCTACGAGTAAACAAAAAAAAGCCCCCATAACCCTGACAAGGGTTCTTCTCTTTTATCTATTTATAGGATTTGAAAAATTTGGGTAATGTTAGGGCTTACGCGTGTGACTATATGCCGGCCGCATTTTCGCATTCGCGTCTTCGAAAGGCCTCTTCTTCTTTATTTTTATACTCAGATTTTGATAGTTACTACAATATTCAATGTTTAATCTTGATTAAAAAATGGATAGCGGTCACATAATGCCGATATGAAAAGACAAATTTTTTGTTTCCTTACAACAGCATTAATTTCTGCAAGCTGCCAGTTAGGTCCTGCCTATCAAACCCCCGAAGCGCCAATTCCAGAAACCTGGAAAGCAGCGGTTGCTGAAGTCCCAGAAACTGACTCTAAAGAGCCATGTCAATTAAAGTACTGGTGGGAAGTTTTTGATGACGATGCCCTAAACCAACTCGAAATTGAAGCACTCAACAATAATCGCGATCTTTATATTGCGATTGAAAGAGTCATCGAGGCACGTGCTTTAGCAGGAGTCCAGCGCGCCGATTTATTTCCTCAGGTCAATTTAAATCCAAGCTATACCGAATCAGAAATGCTGATTAAGTTTTTTCTTCCGCCGGGATTTCCAGAAACACTTGCTCCAAACGGCATCGCACCTTTTCGCGTCCATCAATATCAATATGTATTACCTTTAAATTTTAGCTATGAGATCGATTTATGGGGAAAGCTTAAGGGGAAATACAATTCGGCTGTATTTAGCGCTGAAGCCCAGGCTGAGGCGCTTTGCTCAACGCTTTTAAGTGTGACCACTGACATTGCCAGCAATTATTTTTTAATGCGGTCTTATGATGAGCAGATCATATTGCAGCAGCAGCTTGTGGAAGAACTGCAAAAGGCGCATAGGATAGCTACAGCCCGCTATGAAAAAGGGATTGCCAATACATTTGAAGTCATGCAAAGTTCTATACAGCTTCTAGGGATAGAATCCACACTTTTGGACAATCTTAGACTGCGCAGGCTCCAGGAAAACAGAATTGCAGTCTTACTGGGCTTGCCCCCTTCAGAGTTTACCCTTCCAAGCAATCCCTTGTCCGGAGAGCCTCCGACAATTCCTGCCGGGTTGCCGGCCTCAATATTAACTCAGCGTCCCGACATCAGGGAAGCTGAAAGACAAAACGCCTCTGAACACGCCTTAATAGGTGTAGCGTATGCTTCCTATTTGCCTTCACTTCAGTTGACAGCCACAGTGGGATTTTTGAGCCCGGATTACAAGGATTTTCTAAAATGGATCAGCCGCCTTTGGATTTTAGGAGCAAATGCCAACCAAACGATTTTTGACGGGGGACGCAATGATGAAAATGTGGATGTCAGTTGGTCTAGGTTCAGACAAGCAACCAACCGTTATCAGCAAACCGTCCTGACAGCATTAAGAGAAGTCGAAGACGCCTTAACTAATTTGGAATTACAGGCTCAGCAAGATAAAATTTTAAGCCTTCAGTTTCAAGCTGCCAAGTCTTCTGCCAATCTTTCACAAAGCCGTTATAAAAGCGGACTCGTAAATTATATTGAAGTCGCCACTGCACTCCAATCTTATATTGATACCGAAATAAATTACGTTTCCTTGAAAACTGCAAGATTTCTTTCGACTGTGCAACTGATTAAGGCCTTGGGTGGAAGTTGGTAATTATAAAAAAATATTGACAATTGGTGAATTTCAAAATAGGGTAATTTATTGAACACCTGGATTTTATTTTGAATAAATCTGGGTGCATTGAATTAAGCAAAATCAATATCAAATTATTTCTAAGGATTAAATTATGAAGAAATGGATAACCTCTACTGCCCTGGCACTTATATTTCCTTTTTTGGCTTTTGGAGATTTAGTTTCAAATGATGCTGTTGATCTTCAAAAATCTGCAGCCTGCTGTGATAATTTTCGCCATGGCCCTATAGGCCCTATGGGGCCAACAGGGCCGACTGGACCAACGGGTAAAAGAGGCAGATGTGGCTGTCCTGGCTTTACAGGGGAAACAGGCGCAACAGGCGCGACAGGTGCAACAGGTGCAACAGGTGCAACAGGCGCAACAGGCGCAACAGGCGCCACAGGTGCAACGGGTGCTACTGGCGCAACAGGTGCTTCAGGAGCCACAGGCGCAACGGGTGCTACTGGCGCAACAGGGATCATTGGCCTCTCAGGTATACAGAACTTTGCTGAATTTTATTTTATCCCACCTACAGGTGTCCCCACAGTAGTGACTCCAGGTCA
>JACCVN010000307.1 GCA_013698165.1 Parachlamydiaceae bacterium
AATGAGGCACGTCTCCTGCGACAGCTAGTTTTTCTGAAAGATCTTGAGACACCAAACTATCTTTCCAACTAGGGATTAGGGGAGACTGTTCGATTAGGTCAAACGCTTTTCTAATGCTTGCAGCATAGCTTAAGCAATCATGAGGCAACAGACTGAGAATCCTTTTGTCGTTGCAAACAGCTTCATTTTTGACACTATCCACAAGAGCTGATGCTAGTCCAAAATTTACAGATGTGACAAAATAAAGCCAATAAGAAGAGAGCCGCGGTGTCAATACCGGAACAACAAAGATAGTTCTTTTAAGTTCCCGTTCTGCTGCATATTTTAGCAGCATATTTTTATAACTAAGAACATCCGGCCCGCCGACATCAAAACTTTGGTTCAGACAATCGGAATTCCCTAGCACATGCACTAAATAATAAAGAACATCTTGCACTGCAATAGGTTGACAAAGGTTATTAATCCAAATGGGAGCAACCATTATGGGCAGTTTTTCAGTTAAATCCCTTATAATCTCAAAAGATGCGCTACCTGCTCCAATGATAATCCCAGCTCTCACAATTGTGAAGGGCAATCCCGACTCACGAATTGATTGTTCGGTGCGATATCTGGAAGCTAAATGAGCTGATAGATTCTCATCGCTGCAGAGCCCCCCAAGATAGATGACTTGCTTAACCTTAATCTCCTCCATACGCTTGATAAAATTAGCGATTGTCTGGTGTTCCTTTGCAACAAAATCCCCTTTATCGCTGGCCATCGAATGCACCAAGTAATAAGCTGCATCGATACCTTCAGGAATTTTTTGCAATGACTTCGCATAAAGTAAATCAGCTATAATCACTTGCAACTGCGGATTTTTTATATTTGGCTGAAAAGATTCCGATGGGCTACGCACCATTGCGACAACATCATGTCCCTGCTCTAATAATAATTCTAATAGGCGGGATCCAATATAACCATTTGATCCTGTAAGCAATATTTTCATGAATTGAGAACCCAAATTGCGGAATTAAGACTCACGGCATATGTTATCCAAAGAAAATATGGTACCAAGAGAAGTGCTGCAAAAACCGAATGTTTTTTAAACTCCACTATAGTCAACAGCAACACAATCCATAATAATAGTATATCAATCAGAGCAATTGCAGGATTCTGCATCCAAAAAAATAACCCTGACCAAAGGCAATTGAGAAGTAGCTGAAATCCAAAAAGAAAATATGCAAGAGTAAAACTCTTTTGCACACCACCTTCTTGCTGCTTGAGCCAAATCAACCATAATGAAAATGCCATTAGTCCATAAAGCAGCGTCCATACAGGGCCAAAAATCCAATTTGGGGGATTCCAGGTGGGCTTTAGTAAGGTCGGATACCAACTATTTACAGAAGTTTGAGTGAGCCACCCTCCAATAATTTCAACTGAAAAGCAAAGAAAAAGAAAAAAAAGGAGCCAGCGCCATTTTTGATTAGAAAGTATATCCATGAATTGCATCCTAACTGATCATTAATTTTTAGACAATTAGTTAGAAATTTAGGATATTGATATAGAAGCTTCGAGCTCACGCTTTGCTCGAAGATTCTAATTTTGTAATTGATTGATGAACTTAATAATTTTTCTTTACTGAAAGCCCAAGTTCAGAAAACCAAGAACGACAGATCTCTTTACGCATCAATTCACTATCTTCCAGCCTATTTACCAACTTTTCGATATGAGGATGATCAGGTTTATCAAAAGCCTGTGCAAAAGCATGGGAACGAATGTCCTCTATCCCAATTTCAGGGTGTACCCCTGTAAATAATCGTGGACACGAACGATTGCCGGGCGGACTATAAAGAATTGCTGCAGGTGCATTTTGAGACTTATGAACATTTCCTTCAGTAATATATCTGACAAGTGAACGACAATTGCCTTTCACATGAACAGGAAACTGTTCTAATGGGAATGCAGGTCCAAATGCATGATAGAGTCTACAATTTTTTGACTCAAAATGACCAGAAGAAGGAAGCCATTCAACATCTACAGCTGTCTTATTTTCAGGATCGCTTGTAGATGTGGAATTTGGCATATAATACTTAGAAATGTATGGCACAGGATTAATGTTGAAATTTGTGTCTGAAGGCAATAGCTTACGAATTGAATTTACGGTCATAAAAGCGGATGAAACATAAGCTCCCGCACAGGAGCCCAAAAATGAACTTTGATCGGCAACAGCTGTGTTAATTTTATCAGCTAAAGTCTCACATGGTTTTAACATCTTAATGCTATCACCTCCAGGGATAATCACCAGGGCGACATTCCCCCTGTCAAAGCCTGCAGTATAAGATTGATTAAAGTCCTCAACTATATACAAACGGTCATCAGCAATATCTTTAAGTTCACGTTTCCATGCTTTCACACAAATATTACTAGCACCCTCTCCATTGTAAATCTGAATAGAATTAGAATTCATAATAAACCTATATTTTAATTAGTATTTGGAAATTCTTCTACATGCTGTTCTCCCAGCTTTCCAAAGTAGATAGCTTTATGACCATTGATGAATACGAAATAAGAAATCACTCCAGCTTGCATGATTTTCCTGAGAAATTCTTGATATTTGATTTTTCCTGTTTGAATCTGGACAATGGCGTCTTTAACTTGCTCACCTTTAAAAACTGAGCCAACGTTTTTTTCTGATTTTAGTGTGAATGGAACAACGTAGGCTTCATTCTTTGAATAGTATGTTTTAGTAGGGACTAGCAAGTCTGCATAGTAAAGTTCTATGTTTGCTTCTTTTAATCTGGCAACCACTTCTGGAAATGTGATCTTTTCTTCCACTGATAGTAATGTACAATCTTTGACAACTTCGTAATTCACTTTTTTCTCCTCTAATCAATTGGGATTTTATTCCATTTTTTGATTGAAATTATGTCTTTTAATATATTCGTCAACAGGTTCTTTTGCTCATGAGATAGATGACCGAAAAAATGCTTTTCATTCATCTCTGCTTCTTTAATCAATATGGGCAAAAGATCCTTTCCTTCGGCGGATATCGATATATTTTGATAGCGCCGATCCTTCAGAGGCTCTTCTCTAGTGATAAGCTGTTTGGAAAAAAGCCTATCTAACAATTTAGAAGTAGCACCCCGTGTCATACCTATAACTTGGGCAATTTCTGCCGGCGACAGGCTTTTCTGTTCATACAAAAGATTTAACACGATCCACTCCCCCACTCCGACTCCACGTTCACCCAGTCTTTTGGTAAACGATAAAGAGACGTGATTGGAAACAAATCTAAGCCAATATCCAATATGACTTTCTAAGGTATTTGATTTTTTCATAATTACAGTATAGTTTCCCTGGCAATTGTTGTCAAGGAAACTGTCCAAAAATTTTTAATTCCGATTTGATCAGTAACTGAAGAGGCATTATGCTTGAGGGCTAAATCCTAATTTCTCAAGACAATTAGGCTCAAGAAATTTGTCTTCTTCTGCTGGTGTAAACAGCGGACAACATTGGATACAGCTTTTATCTTTACCAATGTAGTTGGCAATTAAGCTTTGAGCTCTGGAAGATTTTAGATAATCTAGAAATTTTTTTGCTATTGGGGATGGATCATTTTGAAGCATGGCATGGCACCTATTTATCAAGCTTTCAGATTCTTGCACAAATACCCCAACATTTGAAAGCTCTGACTGGGTAGCCAATAGAGTTCCCCTATCAGTAATTGTGTATAGATTTTCGTCATCTGACTTGCGTAAAGCATCTGCTGGGAATAAAGTTTCGGTAATATACCATTCGGGTTTATTTTCCCATGGGCGCATCCCAATGTTCTCCCAAATCATGCGCTCACGTTGATTGGTCCCGGAAAGATCATCCCTGGAAAAAAAATTCCCTTTTTGAGAGATTTTATCAAAAGCCACCTCTGGGGTATCTGAAGGCAATATTCCTGCGGGGTTACTTTTTGGGCCAACGATGATAAAATGATCATTAAAAACTAAGCTTCGAGCTGAAGCCCATCCTTCTTGCACAGCTTGAAGTTCAGGAATACTTTCATATGTCAGTGAAATGTCGATCACTTTCTCCTTTAAATTCTTAAGTGTAAACCTGCTAATGCTTTGAATCCAAGCGATACGGATTTCAAGGCCTTCTAAAACTATGAAATCCTCTGAAAGAGCCTGCAAAATACAGGTTGGACCAGCACCGCCATTTCCCAAAGTCAAAGCAATTTCTGCATCTTTAGGACCATAAATTTCTGTGGGAACAGTTGGACGTTCCAATGTTGAAACCGATTCAATCGCTTTGATCGAGGTACAATTTATTAGAAAAATTAAATAGACGACTAATATTAACAATTTAGATATCATTGCAGAATCCTTATTTCTTTAAACTTTAATGTGTAATTACCTTTGCTGTCAACGAGAGTACTACGCTTGTAGTTTTAGATAAAGGAAAATATTTTCCTGCTGCGTATCGCAGTAGGTATATAACCTTTTTTAAAAAACATAAGATTTTTTTTGTATTTGGATCTGCAGACGATAACGGCACCATCTGCGTGAAGAAATCTACTTTAAAGCTTGCAGGATTGCCTCTAATAGCTCATTGCAAGTTGATAGCATAGGCTTATCATGCACAGCCATTTGGGCGCGATACCAATCATAGCGTGCATGGCTGCCGCCAAGAAACATCATGACTTGCATTCCCGCTGCAATGCCTGCGTTCGTGCCGGTAGAACTATCTTCCACAACGATGCAATTTTCGGGGTTAACACCCATTTCCTTAGCGGCAAACAAAAATAAATCTGGAGCTGGCTTCGCATTTGGAACTTGTTGGGAAGTAAAAATAGATCTTTCGTTGAAATACGCATCTTGCTTAGTGAATTCAAGAGAATGAACTACATGTTTTCGTGAACTATTTGATGCAACACAGCGAGGGATTTTCAGAATATCAAGAATTTCCAAAACGGGTTTCATTAAAGATGTCAGCTCGGTTTCATAGGCTTTGAGAAGTGCGGGCTGCTGTAATGCCCAATAATTTTCAGGAATAGTTAATCCAGATTCTTCCATAATTACTTGACGACAGTCATGAGCATTTACCCCTGTGAACCTTCTGATGCATTCCTCTGTTGAGATCCTATAGCCATAACACGCTAGAGCCTCAGAAAAAACCCTACTCGATACATATTCGCTGTCAACAAGGACGCCGTCACAGTCAAAGATAACTAGATTTTTTGACATAACATCTGCCTTCATTAGTTCATTTTTGTTCTATTCAAAAAATGAGTATAAATTTTTATGGTTTTTTTCATGGAAGAGACAAGTATATTATAACTTAAACTATTATGTCAATGAATTTTAAGAGGTAATTGCAAAAGTCCCATAGCTGCGAATGCAGCAGCATATTGCCACACGCGTTAGCCTGTGGCTAGGGTGTTGTTTTTGTTCCTATTTCTACGTTGAATTCTCACATACATCTAAGTCTTTCAATTCTGTTTTCTATAGAAGATTATGCCCTTAAATAACACCCTCGGATGGGGGTATGGGCCTGTAGCCCAGGGCAAGCGAAGCGCGGCCCTGGGTCCTTTAACAAAAGGATTACACCCCTGAAAGGGGTGTGGGCAATAACGTATCACTAGTAACAAATCTGACCGCCCTCCCGCACCCCTTTCAGGGGTGCAATCTTGAATTGTATTTACCCAGGGGTGCGCTTCGCTTCCCCTGGGCTACTTGCCCACACCCCCATCTGGGGGTGTTTGTTGCTCGTAACTCAATTCTTAAAAACCGTATACTATCATATGAGCTATGACTTCAAAATTCAAAAAAACTTAGATTCATGTGAATTTAAATCTAAAAAAGCTACAAAAACAACACCCTAGCCTGTGGCAATCTGCTGCTGCTGCATTCGCGGCTATGGGACTTTTGGACCAACCTCTAGTACACTGTCAAGG
>JACCVN010000350.1 GCA_013698165.1 Parachlamydiaceae bacterium
AGCATAGGTGGCAAATTGTTCGGCTAATTCAAATTGCATGTCCAAACATTTTTCTGGGTTTTCAAAAATATTTTCGATAGCTTTTTCCACAACCCCTTCTTCGCGAATTTTATCTATGGTAACGCCGAATAACTCTTCAAAGCACTGATATTCAGCCGTCTCCTGAAGTTTTTCACCCTTTTCTTCAATATAATGATTTGCAGCCGCCATTAAAAAATCGGCGACAAAAAATACTGAATCTTTATCGGGCTTAAAGGCTGCCCCCCATTGATATTGATACGAAGCATTTTCCCAATGGTAACCAAACTCTGTCGTTGCTGGATTCAATACCCCTAAATAGGGAATCTTCTTTCCATTCTGGGCTTTGCCGGTTGATTGGCCATAGTTTCTTCCCCCTTCTTTAGTCAAGGATACAGGCATTAACTCCAGCAAAAAGTGCTTAGCCAAAGCAATTAGATCTGCCAATGATTTTGATTTTTCAAATTGAGTTGTTGGCAATTTGTTAAAGTAGCGTAAAAAGGCCAAATCAGCTTCCAGTTCGTAAAAAGGGGAATTTGGGAACTCCTTTCTTGCTAATTCTTCCGTTAATATTTTCTCTTCTAGCAAATATGGATTCAGATTCGCAGAGATTCTCCCTGAAAGATAACGCACAAGGGAATTTTTATGGCTTGCCGGTAATAAAGAAGCCATTGGTTCGAACGTTTCTGTAAGGTGATTGGCGATCACGGGAACAATATGAGCGATATATTGCTGCATTTTTGTTTTCAAAAGAGACTGATCATTTTGGCGAAGGCGCACCACATCGTGTACAGTAGGTTTGCCCGGCATCCCTTCGACAAAAAGATCTTCACTGATCAATGCTTTATAAAGCGATAGCAAGAGTTCATTGCTCACAGAATTGATGCAATTTTTTTCGCCATCAACAAAATTAAGCTCGTGCAAGCGGTCAAGGATAAGATCCACCTCATCGATCAGGCTATCAGCTTTCGATTCAGTGATCGTCAAAATCTGATCCAACAGTATACACTTCTCTTTAAGAGTAGTAATCTTTTCATTGTTCTTATCGTATTTAACCAACAATTTTTTCTGTAATTTTTTCTCTTCCGTCTCTTTACCTTCTTCTTGAAGTGTCTTTCTTCTAACCGATAATCTTTGCTCTAACGTCAGTTTCCTATGCTTGTCTTCATTCATTTTTCGCCAGTTCTCTTTAGTTGAAAAATGCTCTCTAAGCAGCGAAAACTTCTCATCAAATGTTAATTTTTTTACTAAGTGACAATCCCTCATCATGTGACAATAATTTTTTAGCCAATCTTAAGCGTTCACATTCCTGCAATTCAGGTGATAACGTCTTTTGAGCAAAGCTCTCTTCAAGTTTCTGCAACTCTGAAAGTGGTTCTGACAACGGATCATTTCCTCGGTGGCCATCTCCCAAAGGTTCTAAATTTGCCTCGACGTTAAAAGAAATTATAAAATCCCGAGCTAAAGCATCACGTATACGAATTTCAACTTTCAGGCGACGAGCTAAACTTAGTAGCTCTAACTCCATTCCTTGAAGTGTGATGGCGCTAAAAATGACTGGTTGTTTAGCATTTTCAGATCTTTGAAGTTCGTGGGAAATTTTCTTCAAATTGTGCAATGTAAACTCCTCACGAGCAGCATCGATAGACTTTACTTCCTTACCAAATGCCTTTTGAAAGCCATCCGCTAAATTAATTGAAAATATTTTGAATAATGCGGGAGGTGCAATAAATAATGCCAGTCGCCCATCCCTCATAGAAGCAAGGAATAAAATCAAAGTTGCAATTACTGAAGTTTTGCCTCCTCCCATAATCAGTTGAATAACTATATCGCGGTATTTTTTTTGATCCGCAAAGTCTGTAGAATCTGTTTTAAGCATCTTTTTAATCAAATCCACCTGTTTTTGGAAGGGAATCATACCGGATTGACTTGAGAAAACATGAAATGCTATCCGTTCTTCACTGCCAAAGCCTTCATCAAAATGGTATCTAGCAGAAAGTTCGACTTCGAGCCTTTGACAAAGAGAGCGGTAAAGTGTCGTTTGTTTTGGCTGGCTGACGATCTCATGAATTTGCTCGGCAAGCTCAACAATGCGGCCAAGATGTGCCGCATGCGAATTTAAGTCGATAATTTGAAGTGTCCAGTGAGCGATTTCATGGATGTCGCTATCACTTAGATTGGGATTTTTCAACTTATAACTGCGTACGTCGTCAGACAATAGGCAATCAATGCATTCTTGGAAACTTATCAAGCTAAGGGCCTTACCCCCATGCCGGGCTAATTCTATAGCAGTACTTACGTTAATTTTTGCCAAGAGTTTTACTTTTAAAAAGTTGTGTTTCTCAGCTATTTCTTGGCGTTGCTCTGTTGCTTCAGTTAACAAATGCATGCAATCGCCACTTGAAATCTCCTTTGGCGAGGATTCTAGGTTCTGTTTTTTCCCCTCTTCATAATCGCAACTTATCGCTTCAAGATCGCATTTTAGCAAGCCTTCATAGTTTTTCTCGCTTTCGTCAATAAGCCCATTAAGGCTGAATTCAAAGTCTTTGCCTATAGCTTCCTGCGATGTCTTGCATTCTTTTAATAACCCTTGCCATTTTTGAAGATTCTCCCAGCGATTGGTTTGGAGATCAAAACTTATCTTTAAAGGGATTTTATGACTAGCAACTGAAGAAATGGGCTTAGAAGTAAGTTGATAGCTTTTTTTAATTGGGATAGGATACTTTGTAATTAGCTCGGGCTGATGTCATACTTCTACCCACATCTTTTTCTTGACAGGAAAAGTGAATTTTTATTTACAAAACAATCCAAAATGCCTTAAGTTCCTCGTCAATACTTTAATGATGGGGTTTAATGTGAATAAAATTTCTGACG
>JACCVN010000406.1 GCA_013698165.1 Parachlamydiaceae bacterium
TTTATAAAACGACGTTTGACATAACGAAGGCTGTCATAGCTTTCTTGATTTTTCCCCAGCCCACTCATCCGTTTGAGGCCCGTGTTACTGCCAAGGCCAAACACACACAATAACAATCGTTTGGTGAGTGCATCTTCACTTATGGTTTCGCGCGTTGCGGCGCTTTCAAGGCATTTGGTAAACCCAATTCTAAAATCGGCTTCTTTAAGGATGTCTATCAAGTCCAGGTTTGGCCAGAGTTTTGCTATTTCCAGCTTTAGAAACTCTAAATTTTGGGGCTCACGTTGCGGATCAAAGGGCGTTATCTTAATGGCCCCTCTTTTTTTTCGATCTTTAATGACAACTTTTGGATTGGTTAAAATCGACCCATTTAATTCGTATAGTTGGTCATCAACGGTCTGTTGAAGGTCTTTGATAAACTCCTCCACATCTTTTGGTAGCCCAAGGATGTTAAAATAATAATCTTCGTTTTCATCAAAATCAGGGGGCATATCTTCGTTGGGGTTTCGGTAGCGAAAGGCCTGTTTTACCCATATATTTTTAACAGAAAGCTCGGTTTCAAGGCGCTCAAACAATGCCAATTCAAAAGCATACCAGTTAATGCGTATTTTTGTTGCATGATTGGTCTTAATGGTAACAAATGGCAACCAATTATCAGGAATAATACTTTTTAACAGGATAGGGTTGTAGAGCCTTTGTTTTAAAGAAATGGTCTTTTCACCCGCCTCATCAGCATTCATTTTTTTGAGAAAATTGAGAGCCTTTAAAATTTTGAATAACTGTGGCTCAGCTCCAAAATCAAGTGCATGAATCAAAGCCCAAACAATCCGGCGATTGTTATGGGAATAGAGGGAAAGCGCTTTTGCCTTTACTTGGTTTCTGTACCATTGGCCATCTTCGCCAAGATCTATGACAATTTCACTTAAACGATCTTTTGGAATCTCTGGATAGATAGTTTCTTTAATTACACCGTCTGGATGGTCGATGGATTGTTTTGCCAAGGTTAAAAGTGTCCCCATCTTTCCTTTCACCCGTTTGTTATCTAATTGCAACGCCCGATCAACAGAACGTTCTGCTCTGGTGAGGATGCGCTGCAGAAGCTTGAGAAGCAAGTCCGCAAGTGTGTCACTCATCCGTTGTTGCCGGATTAGACAAAAGATGGAAAGATAAGCATAACGGATCGTTACTTTATGATCTCGGATATGGCTTGGAGATTCAACCATAACGCGCTCATAATATTTTTCGAGCAGTTTACGAGAACCAAGAGACTCAATAGCCTTTGGAATATTTATGGCGTTAAGCTCCTTATATTTTTGAATTTCATACAAAATGGAGTCTATTTTAAGGTGAGCTTTTTCTTCTTTAAGCTGCCCTAAGGTGAGTGGTTGCCTAATAGGCTTCATAGGAGAAATTATCTTTTCACTTTTGGTCGGCAATTCAGCATTTTCAGCTTCCTGCTTTTCTTCTTTGACAATCTGGTCCAGATCTTTTTTTATTTCAGGTGTAAGGGATCGTTCAATTTTTTTAAAAAGTTCAGCTTCAAATTGATGATGGGCCGTCGTTAAAAAATAATCTAATTGAATATTTGTGCAAGGCTCAATCTTTTGATTTTTCAGATAAGCATAAGCTTGTTCAGTAACCTGATCCCAGTTTGGAGCCAGTGGAAAAATGATTTTTTTGCAATGGTTAATAAAATCAACTAGATGAGAGGACTTGTTGAATCCTTTGAATTGTAGAAAAATAAGGATTTCATTTCTAAATCTTTTGATTGTAGTTAATGAAGGGTTAATTATTTTTTTTAAAATATTGTCATGATCTAATAATTCCAAATTTAAACAACTGCAAATTTCAGGAATTAAATTGATACAATGTTTGTCATTGGCACTTGGAAATCTGCCTACCTGTTGAAAAAAAACCAGCAACACACCAAAAATAATTTGAGTTTCACAAGTTTTTTTGGATTTAATCAAATCCAACGTTTCAGGGGATAAATCTAATATTTCTTTATTCATGTGGTTTAAGCTTGTTAGAAATAAAGGGGATAACGCCAGCTTCCAAGGCGGCCAGCTGCATTTCATAAGGGGCCGTGCGTACATCTACAATATATCCGTCAAAGGATACCATCCAAATGAAAGGATTATCCATAACCTTACTCTGAAGGCACCTGATGGACGTCGCATAAAATTCCCTACCGGCGTCAGTAAAAATTCCCTGTTTTTAAGGGGCATTATTGAAGTTTAAATGCTACATGTTTCACCTTCCTTTTTATCATCTGTTTTTGAAAATATTTCCAAACCGTTCGTTTCTTCTTTATTCAAGATTTCTTCATTATCAGAATTCTTCTCTTTTAAAGATTTTTGTCGTTTTGTCTTGGCTGTTTGAATCCTGAAACTTTCGGCGTTCAACTCAAGAATTTCCGAATGATGGATGAGCCGATCAATGGCTGCTGCCGTCGTCATCTCATCCTTAAAAATGTTACCCCACTTCCCAAAAGGCAAGTTGCTGGTAATCACCACACTGCGCATCTCATA
>JACCVN010000431.1 GCA_013698165.1 Parachlamydiaceae bacterium
GGACAGAAGGTTGAAAAAAATCTTTGTTTTATGTATCTTTCTTGTCCACATAATTTATTTAACCGACATCCGTTAAACGATTGAATTGACGTGGGGCGAAACCGAATTCGCGCAACTCCGAGTTAAAAAGACAACGTGATAACAAAGTCGCTGTTTCGCCCTCACGTCCAATGACTTGTTGGGCGGCGGTTAAGTCCTTTATGCTCAACTTAACCACCGCACTAGATTCGTTTTTTTGCGCTTGGGTTAAGGCGTTGTTACCAAAAACACATCCCACGCCCAGCGTCCGACTTGTGCGCCGTGCGCGTCTCGAACTTTTCCCTTGAAATCGAGCAATGGATTGTCCGTCCAAATACTTCCTAATCGCTTCACGTTTGAATTCCTTATCGTATTTTTTCATACCCTCATTTTACAGAGAGTTTTCTGTCCTGAATAATTAGATCACATCAATTACTTGGGCTGACCTTCTAATTCTCTTGCCTTTAGGCGGTCTTTATCTGCCAGCATTTTCTCACCTTTAGCTTCATAGGCAGCAGCACGATTGTAGTAAATCAAGGCAAGTTTAGGATCAAGCACTATCGCTTTTGAGAAGTCTGCTATTGCCAAGTCGTATTCTTTCTTATCGCTGTAAGTAATGCCTCGATTGTTGTAAGCCTGTGCATATTTAGGATCAAGTTCAATTGATTTTGTGTAATCTGCTATTGCCTTGTCATATTCTTTATTGCTGTAAATCCTACCCCGATTGTAGTAAGCCAAAGCATATTTAGGATCAAGCTCTATCGCTTTTGAGAAGTCTGCAATTGCCAAGTTGTATTCTTTCTTATCGCTGTAGCTCTTACCTCGATTGTTGTAAGCTACGGCGCCTTTAGGATCAAGTTCAATCGCCTTTGCGTAATCTGCAATTGCCAAGTCATATTCCTTTTTATCATTGTAAGTCTTACCTCGATTTAAGTAAGCCGAGGCGCCTTTAGGATCAAGTTCAATTACCTTCGTTAAATCTGCTATTGCCAAGTCATATTCTTTTTTATCATTGTAAGTCATACCTCGATTGAAGTAAGCCCACGCCGATTTAGGATTAAGTTCAATTATCTTTGTGTAATCTGCTATTGCTAAGTTGTATTCCTTTTTATTATCGTAAGTTTTGCCTCGATTGTAATAAGCGTCACCTTTAGGATCAAGTTCTATCGCTTTTGAGAAGTCTGCTATTGCCAAGTTGTATTCTTTCTTATCGCTATAAGCAGACCCACGAGCGTTGTAAGCCCACGCCGCTTTAGGATCAAGCTCTATCGCTTTTGTGAAGTCTGCAATTGCTAAGTCGTATTCTTTTTTCTGATGGCGAACATACCCACGACTGTTGTATTCTGAAGCACGTTTAGGATCGAGTTCAATTGATTTTGTGTAATCTGCTATTGCCTTGTCATATTCTTTATTCAGACTATAAATATATCCACGCCTCGAGTAAGCATCAAAATAGTTTGAATTTAGTTCAATTGCTTTTGTGTAGTCGGCTACTGCTTGTTCATACCGCTTTTTACCCTCATTAGCATTACCTCGATTGTAATAAGCCCATGCATATTTTGAATCAAGTTCAATTGCTTTTGTGCAATCCAATAACGCTTCATCGTATTTTTCTAATCGTCGTTCGGCATAACATTTCGCTTCAAATTCTTCGGCATTAGCTGGATTCTTCAGTAAAGCAAGTGCTGCAACAGCATCCGCTTTACCCTTTTCCGGCTCGCTATTTCTATAAAAAGCCGATGACCGCATTCTTAACGCAACTGCATTTTGCGGGTTCTTTGCTAACTCAAGGGTTGTTTCCTGAATAAGAGCTTTCGCATCTTCATAAACCAATTTTTCCCATCGGTTTCGTGCTTGCTGCCCGCTTGATTGTGCTGATACTGAAATATTTGTTTGAAGAATAAAAGTAGCGGTGACAAATAGACACCACAATCCGAGTTGTATATTTTTGCTTACGATTAACTTTTTCATATCTATTTACCACCTCAAGAAAAAGGAATTACTTGCCAAGTTGGATTGACTTGTAAGGATTACGTTTCTGCCATCAAAATCATTCACATATTTGCTTATTGGTTAAACCTTAGTTTTTATCTGACCTTTTAGCGCTTTTTCGATTGAAACTTTGTCCGATGTCTCCTTTGCCTTCATTCCTCTAAGCAATCCTTCATCACGTATTTTTTGCCGCGCTTACGCAAGATTACACAGTTGTCACTCTCAAACGGACCAGCCATCACGCCAGCCTTGTCGCCGAAGAGTCCGCCGTCACTCAAATCCCATCCTTCTGCGAAATATGCCGGCACGCTATTCTTGCTTACAGGACCATTGAAAATGGCTATCGCAAACGGCTCCTTGCGCTTTCGATTGCTAATCAAAGCAATAGCGAAATCTTGTTTTCGGTCGCCGTTAAAATCTCCGACCGCATAGTAAGGATGATAGCCTTTGCCTCTTTCTTTGCGCGTAATGGCAAGACCTTCTTTGTTCGAGTTGTCCGCGATGGTGGTCGCCACTCTCAAAGCGAGCTTACTACTCGCCAGCCACTGCTCGACGACCTCTCTGTGTTCCGACCCCAAGTGTGAAGTTATATCTTTTTGCTGAGCCCAGACAACTTCATCCATGCAACACAGCACCAGCAGCGACGTGATGATAATACTTCGTTTTATGATATGAACTCCTTTCAGCCACGGCTGATTTTTATTACGGCAAGCGGAATGCTTTAAAGTGCGTAAATGTATTTAGGACGCAGCATAAGTTTACGCGGGTTACGATAAGTGCTCAACTTTTATCTTCCTAAAAAGTAAAGCAGACTAAATGCTCATTAAAAGAAAGTATCATTGTAAATTAATAAGCTCTATATCAGATAAGATTTAAATTGTCAAAGTAAATTTATAATAATAAAAAGAGGTGAAATAGAACAGACATTATTGGAAATAAGTAAAATCAGTTAATCTATGTAAATGTTAAAATATCTTG
>JACCVN010000434.1 GCA_013698165.1 Parachlamydiaceae bacterium
GAGCTGCGGATGGCGATTTATCCACTCTACACAATTTTTACCGAGACGTATGGGTACGTTGATCTGATGTGTATCCACAATGAAAGGTGTGGGAATGGTCTCTTGGCGCAGCCATTTTTGTAAAATACGATAGAGCTTGCTGTCAGGAAATTGCTCTTCTTCTAAAGCTTTATAGACCTCTTTACTTTCATCCTGAAAAAGTTGTGGGTAGGAAAATTGAAGTCCCCAAAAAATGCAATCTTTTCCCAGGACCATGGGCCTGAATTTGCCGTCAACCGATGAATAGGACATTTTATGCATTTGCAGTTGAAGCACGGGCCTAGCCACACGAATAATCCTACGATTTCCGGCAACTTCAACCTGAAATAAATTTCCGGGATCGGTGGTAAAAACGGAAGAAAAAGACTGGCGGTATAACGCATCATCAGGCAGTTGACCCAACTTTAATGCATCGACATAATTGCTGTAGAGCCTTAAAAATTCTTCTTTTGAGATTTCACCTTCACCGGCATTACATAGCACACCTGCTTTAAAAATCAGAAAATTTCCAAAAGCATCGAAAAGACGCTCCATTTCTTGAGAGTCAGCTAAAACTTGCAGCTGTAGCCATTTAGATGCTTGCAAGGGAGGCTCTTGAGAGGAACCACAGCGTAGCTCTGTCGAATGAGTCATGATCTTGCCCGCTGGCGCTCTTGTAAAGAAGAAGCAATCAATAACCAGAAAATTCCTATCGTCACTGCAGAATCAGCCACGTTAAAGACGGGAAAGTCATATCCCCATAAAACAAAATGCAACATATCTACAACATGACCATAAACAAAGTAATCAATAATATTTCCAATAGCTCCCAAAATCACTAGGGCTAATGGGAAACGGAATTCTTTGACTTGATTAAAATAAAATAGATAAAGAAGCATCCCACCGATCAGGCAAATGCGTGCAATTAAAAGGAGGTCCTGATAACCCGACAGCATTCCCCAAGCAGCCCCATGATTAATCAGATGGCTGATAGAAAACTCTATTCCTAGAAAATTGCTAAAAACAGGGATGCCACCATAGGGGTATACCGGATAGGCATATCCCATCAAAGGAAGATTGGCATTGGTCCAAAATTTTGTCAGAAAATCGATGCTTAATATTAGCAGAGACGTCCAAAAAATTGGCTTCCATTTCCCTTCAAATAAAGATGATGGCATATTGGTTAAATTAATCCCTTTTCCATCTGGTCTTGCGCCTTCACGGTCATTACTGCGTAGGGCACAGCTTCTAGACGAGCAATTGGAATTTCAACTCCACTAACATCACAGATGCCGTAAGTTCCCTCTTCAATCTTTTCCAAAGCTCTATCGATCTGTCTTAAAAGGCCAAATTCCTGGGAAGTGACTTCCAGACTTATTGTACGGTCAAAGTCATCTGTACCTTGATCAGCTTGATGCTGTGAATAACCGGCTGCTTCGTCGGGAGATTTGACATCTGCAGTTGAACCTTTTAACAGTTTCGTCAGCTGATCACGCATTTCTTCTAAACGTTGCTTAAATTTTGCAATTTCTGCTTTTTTCAATACCATTTTCTCATTCTCCTCAAGATTGGATGATCATACATTTACACGAGGATAAATTTTCAATCCATTAATATTTTTTTGCAACACCGCAAACTTCATATGTTGCCATCTTTCGCTTGAATAGATTGTATAGCATCCATCAGTTCTTCAACATTCTTAAATCTACGATAGACACAGGCAAAACGAATATACGCGATTGGATCAAGTCTTTGCAAGTCTCCCATAACAATTTCACCTAATTCAGTGGTACTCACTTCCTTTGGCTGCTTTTGCATAAGATCAGCAGTAATTTTTGAAGCTAATGCAAGTACTTGCTCGTGACTAATAGTCGTCCGGCGACACGCCGACATCATACCGGTGATCAACTTTTGCTGTTGAAAATCCTCATACCTTCCATCGCGCTTGCGCACTTGCATGGTAAGTTCGATAGTTTCAAAAGTTGTAAATCGACGCTGGCAGCTTAAGCACTCTCGCCGCCTGCGTATGCCATTAATTTCTATGGCATCACGCGAGTCTGTGACTTTCAATTCTTGATGACGACAAAATGGGCATTTCATTCTAACGGCCCCTTTTCAAATCAAAAAGTTGAGCTAAAACCACTATTACAAAAGAAATCAATCTAAGCGAATAAAAATAATCGACAGCAAAATAAAAATCTAGGGAAAAATGAGTGATTAGAACAAAATTATTGAAATTACACATGCAAATGTGTAGAATTATGTGTAGGGATTTATCCTTTAACCAAAGGAGGTTTCAAATGCCTAGCAATATAGATTTTAACCATAAACTTCTTGCAGAATTTCAAAAGCTGGGTAAATTTAAATTTAAAAAAGATGCTGTCAATGCCGCTCTTGAAGAATTTATTCGGAGACGTCGCCAAAAGGAGATAACAACATTATTTGGGTATATTGATTATGATAAGGAGTATGACTATAAGGC
>JACCVN010000461.1 GCA_013698165.1 Parachlamydiaceae bacterium
CCCCTACACTTGATAAAGATAGCATTGTCATCGTCAATTTATCCGGCAGAGGGGAAAAAGACCTAGATCAAATTATCAAACTGAGGAACCATGGATAGGATCGCCAAAGCATTTCAGAAGAAAAAGCCTTATATTGGATATTTGACAGGTGGAGACGGTGGATTTGAATATAGTGTCGAGTGTGCCCAGGCATTAATTGAGGGTGGGGTAGATATCTTAGAAATAGGTTTGCCTTTTTCAGATCCTGTCGCAGATGGACCCGTAATTGAAAAAGCACACGAAAGAGCATTAGCCGCAGGCACAAAGCCTGCATCAATTTTAGAAATGGGAAGACGCCTGCGTAAGTCTACAGACATTCCGCTGGTATTATTTAGCTATTATAATCCCATCTTGCAAAAAGGTGAGCAATTTCTTCATCAATTGAAGTCCGCAGGTTTTGATGCTGTTTTAATTGTGGATCTGGCTGTTCCACTAACTCCAAATACACCTGAGCCATTTTTTGATGCTCTTTTGAGAGCCGACCTTCTTCCTATATTGTTGGCAACTCCATCTACGGATGACGAACGATTAGTGCATATTAGTAAAATTGCTAAAGGATTTCTTTACTATGTGTCCCAAAAGGGAACCACGGGCGTAAGGAACAATCTCGCCGATGACTTTGCTTCTCAAATCTTCCGTCTTCGTAAATATTTCAAAATCCCTATCGCAGCAGGCTTTGGGATCGCAGATAAAACGAGTGCAAAAAATGCTCTAGAGCACGCGGATGGCTTTATTGTGGGTTCAGCATTGGTAAAAAAGATGGCAGAAAAAATCCCTTCGATAGAACTTGTCAAGTTTGTTCAATCAATCGACCCTCGTTGAAAATTAGAGGAATTATGCTTGAATTATTAAAAAGCTACCAGGCCAAAGCTGCTCAGCTTGACTCTGAAGACCCATTGAAAAAATATAGATCCTACTTCTCCCTTCCTAAAGATCCTAAATCGATCTATTTATGCAATAACTCTTTGGGTCTTCCAGCTTCTGCTGCTCTTAGTAAAATAAGTGAACAGTTCCAGAATTGGGTTGAATTTGGTGCAGAAGGTTGGTTTAAAGACAAATCTAATTGGTACAACTCATATGATGTTCCCTTAAACAAACCGCTGTCAAATTTGCTAGGGGCAAAATATCACGAAGTCATTGTCATGAATAGCCTTACGGTCAACTTACACCTGTCACATGCGGCCGGGAATATTTCTCTACATTTGCACGACTGGGGAATTGATTTCGCTGTTGGATGTTCCTATAAATATCTCTGCAGCGGTCCGGGAGGGCCTGGAATAGCTTTTGTGCACGAATCTCATCATGATAAAGATCTTCCTCGTTTTAGCGGCTGGTGGGGAAATGATCCAAAAACACGCTTTAAGATGCAACTTCAGGGTGAATTTCTTCCCTTTGGGGGCGCCTACAGCTGGCAGGTGAGCACCCCTTCAATCCTCTCGATGATTCCACTGATGGCTTCATTTGAAGTTTTTGAAGAGGTTGGCTTTGCTAATTTTAGAAAAAAATCAGAGTTGCAAACCGCTTCCCTTTTGGAATTGTTGGAATCGGTTTCTTCGACATATTTAAAACCTCCTTTTGAAGTGATTACTCCAAAAAATCCAGACCAAAGGGGATGCCAGTTGTCTTTACTGATTTATAATGATTGTAAACAATGTTTGGAGAAACTGGAACATAATGGCGTCATTTGTGACTTTAGACCTCCAAATGTTATTAGAGTGACACCATCTCCTTTTTATAATACATATCATGATATCTACGAGTTCGTTTGTCATTTATCAAAATCATTAATTTCAATGTAAGTTGTATATTTTTTTTATAGCGGGACCCTTCGACTGTATTTGTTTAATTTAATGTTCTTTATAATTTGCCTTAAGTTGCAATGTGTCAACTTAACTGATGGTAAGAAACATACTGCCCCATCTGAGAATTTGGGCAGTATATAAGCGAAAAATATTTTAAAAACAGGTGTTATAATGATTAATTCAGTAAACCAAACCAGAAATGTTGTATATGAAGGCATAGAAACGGCGAAAAAGGGTATCCTTTTTGGGGGAATAACTGGACTCTGTGCAGGAATAATAATTGGATTTAAGTTGGTAAGTGATTCACAAAATGCGCTTGTGGGAGCTATACAAATGGGGATGATTCCGGTGGGCTATGCAATAGGAGGGGCTGCACTTGGAACTGTCGTAGGATTTGTTGCAGGCTATGCTAAAGGAATTTTTTGCAAAAAAAATCAACCCCAGGTTAATCATGGATTTAACCGGCAAGGATTCATAGTGGGTAAAATTTAATTTTTAAGGAACAAGCTTAATAAGTGGACTGAACATTTTGTTACTTTGTCCAGTCCACTTCTTATATGATTATTTTCCGACAGAATTTTCCTATTAAAATGTCTACAAAGATGGGTAAAATGAAAACTACTGAAAATAAACCAATCCCCAGGGTTGGTGTTGGAACTGTCGTGGTTAAAGATGGTAAGGTGCTCCTTGGCAAGCGAAAGGGGGCTCATGGTGAAGGGGAGTGGGCATGCCCAGGTGGTCATTTAGATTTTGGTGAAACCGTTGAGAAGTGTGCTTATCGTGAGTTGTTGGAAGAAACAGGTTTAGAAGCCCTTTCAGCTAGGCTAGGCCCATGGGTAGAAAATGTCTTTGGCGAACATAAACATTATATCACACTATTCGTATTTGTTGATGAGTTTGTTGGTGAGCTCCAACTCGTAGAACCGCATAAATGTGAAGCCTGGGAATGGTTTGAGTGGGATTTGCTTCCTTCACCGCTTTTCCCTTCGATTAGTTCACTCATTGAAAAAATAGGCCTAAAGGTGTAGCCTGCTGCATCTTGCAGCAGGATTTAGCGAAACGTACGTTAACACCTTCTGCGAGACGCAGCAGGCTACAATTTTAATTAAATCAGCTTTGCAATCCTGTTGACAAAGGGAGTGTTCATACTTTGGCGATAGCAATCCATTTGCTCGCCTATTAATTTGGTAATAATTGGAAAACGGTTGGGTTGATTTTCTTGAATTTTAAATAGCAGTCTAATGACATCGCCGTAAAAATCTTCGCTTTCCTTTTCAAATAGCGCCCTAATTTGATGGCGATCTGTCAGTTGAATGAAATCTTCAGCTTCCTTGATGAACTGATTTTTGGAAAAGGAGCTGCTGTCTTTAAAGTTAAAGAAACGGAGATACTTAGGATTAAACTTTGAACCGACACATCGAATAATATCAAGACAATCTGCATCGTGGATGATTTGTTGAAAGTCTGAGGTGAAATTGTCATTGACAGGGTCTTTCTCACTTACCGGTTGAACATTGGCTTTTCTTTCACTTTCATTTAACCCCATTTTCTTTAAAAAGTGATCAAATAAAACACCGCTTTCATGGTCCCAATAATCATGACCTTCATTTTCTCTAGCGGTATCATGGAATCCTCCACCGGCACCAACTAATATTCGATTGGAAATAGAATCTTTTCCGTATTGCTTATACACTTCGATAAGTACTTGACTCCAAAATGCAACTCTCACGGCGTGCATAGTGCCATGATGCTCTCTTGCAGGAACCTTCGGGGAAAAATTTCTAAACTTATTCATGAATGTCGAAAATTTAAGAATAGTTCTTTCACTATCTTTTTCATTTGCTACGTATGTGCTTTGATCAGGCATGGGTGTTTTATAGATAGGAAGAATAGCTTTTTGAAGAATCTTTCCAATCAATTGCTGTTGCTCTGTGGGGCTTTTATAGCTCCATAAGTTAAAACCAAAATATCCAAGAAATGTAGCAAATATGGAAGTGCTCTTATTCTTGTTAGAGATGTCTGAGGATTTAATAGGACAATTGTCGAGCATTTTTTTTAACTTGGTTTGGTGGTCGATATAAATTCCGGTCCTTTCACCAAATAATTTACTGATACAAGTAAATAAAATATTATGATTCTTTTCATATTTCATTAACTTGTCTTTTAACAAATTTTTACGAGCAGGGGCAAGATTAAGTTTCAATACTTCATTTTCATGTTCTTTTAAAAATTGAGCGACCTTTCGCATTGTTCCGGACTTAGACCCAAAGGCGAGTGAAATTTTTCTCACCCATAACCCCATCCATGATGCGGGTTTCATAACAGTGAGATGTTTCTCTCCATTAATTTTTATTACATCAAGGTACATTCCTCGTGATGTGTCAAATTCATTAAGAGCTATTTTATCTTGTATATTAAGTAGCATATATAATCCTTGGTATTTTAAAAGTAGTATTGTACCGTAAATGATTTTATTTGGATATGCGAATTATGGTTTGTATTAAGATGATTTTTTTTAAAAATATGACTTACTTACGTGTTAAATATCGTGTCCAAAACGTAGCTTGGCGTTCCAAATGCTGAGTTTAGAGTGCCTAAAGTAAAGTCTTTGCAAATGGTCTTTACTACACGTCATTTACAATAAGTTTATCTTGCCACGTCCAAACTCGGCATGGTTCAAAAACAGCCAAATTTGGGTAACACAAGTCGAGCATGAACCTATCCACTTTTAGACTGGTTTTTTCATATGATCTGAACAGTCGTATTAAATTTTTCTAAAGGGGTAGAGCTGTCGATCGCTTGATTAGGGAGCACGTACGCATCGTAGGTCTTCTTGCCTAGGCTGTTTAATATCAAAACTTTATAGAAGTGCGTTAGTACTCCTACTTCGTTCTGGCCAATCACTTGATACTTGATGAACTTTTTTCCGCCATCTTCTAGTGGCAAATATAGCGGGCCAGTGAACACTTCTACTGTGTCGATCGAACCCTGCTCTTAGATAATCCTTTAAAGTGCTACGAAAGATCTCCGGGATAGCCGTATCTTCCCGAAACTGGTGCTTAGAGCGACTTGCATTTCCGTGTAAATTATCAGCAGTCAGCTTTTCGTATACCCATACAGGGTTTCTTGTTCGGCAATCATATTCCAGCGAATAATAGGATCGATCGATAGAATGGTGCTAGTGGGAAATAAACTAGATGTAGGAACCGATTTATATGGAACAATTGGTCTGACTTTTTCAATCTGGGCATTGAATTCTGGAATCTCGCGGACTCCAAAACCTACAGCAATGCCGATGATGCCCTAGACTTTTATATTTCAGGGCGTTGCCCTGAGCTCATCTTAGACTGAAAGCCTTATATGACCGCCTAGGGCATCGTGCTAGGCTGCACATCCACAAATGCTTCAGGCTTAAGGCCTGAGTTATACTATACAATGCTTAGCATGATGCCTATGCGTTCTACCTAAACATGCAAGTTAAGTAGGCGTGAAAGTAGAACATCATTTCTCTACTTAAATTTATTTTGCGCTTAAAAAAATCTATCCGATTCCCTATCAATAGATTCAGAGTCACTATAACCAGAATAATCACTACTAGAGGCCGAAGAATTGCTGCTGGAGGTCGAGGAATCATCATCACTTGATGAGGGATTATCATCAAACGCATCGGTAATCTTATCTATATTGAGACGAGCTTTAGGCTCTGGATTAATCAAATTCCAGGCTATGTCCAAGTATTCATTATCTTTTTCTGTTAAGTGTTGCTGATCAAATTTTGTTATAAACTTTGCAAATTGATCATATATCATGGGGTAATCAAATTTCTTCATTTCTTGATTAAAAACATTTGTGGCTTCTTGTTTGGTCATTCCCGAAACTACAACTTTTTTATAAATGGTGTCTGGAATAGAAAAACCGATGATTTCAAACATTGTGATTCCCAATGCAAACATATCCGCCTTTTTGCATTGCTCTTCATTATAACATTTACGATTCAACATTTCAGGAGATTGATACCCTGGCGTACCACGAACAATCGCCCTATTTTTATAGGGCTGATTAAAATCCTCTGCCAAGTCAAAATCTGCAAGGTGGTCTCCAAAGATATTGTCGGGTTTGATATCTAAATGTGCCCAACCACTATCATGAACGATTTCTAGGTCTACGGCAGTATTAAAAATTTTGTCTCTGGCCTTTTCGATAGAAAAAACCTTATTGTCCAGACTGCCTTCTTTGATGTAGGGCGTTAAAAAGGCGCGCTTGATTTCACTAGTTTTAGCGCTTCGATAAGTGACATAATGACCTGTTAAAAGATTTTCGCTTTTGAACTCTTCATCCTTCGAAGCTGCAATTGCAATATCGATATTTGCATCTTTTCTATGCACTACCGCCCGCACATGTGAAATGTCTCCGGCCTCATCAGCCATAGCATTTGCAGTCTTAACCCCTCCTCTCCCTTTTACAACTTCCTGGGCATCCTTAAGATGGTGGGGAAGATCTCCTGCAGATTTATGCAGTTGCTGTATTAATCCTCCTTCAGGCGTTAGAAAATAAGAATGAGAAAGATTACTCAAACCATCGAGTCCCGATAGATTTGTCGGATCCTTTGACATATGGCGACGGGAAAATTTTATATAATCCCCATTAAAATCTGCGGCAAAATCCTTCATGGATTTCTGAAATTGGTTCGTCACAAGCTCTTCTATCCATTTCCTATCTGTCTCAAAAGATGATGGTCCAGGAGATGGGCTAGTTGAATTGTGAATGTATGAATTGTTTAAGCTTTCTAAGATCGAGCTAGAACACGCAAGAGCAATCGCATTTTTCGAAATTTTCTCACTCCCAACATGGGGATTGTCGAAGATCTGAATTTCTATTTCAATGGAATGACTTTTTTTTGTTTGAACGATAGGAGTTGATTCGATTAAGGCATCTTTTACAAGATTTGAAAGTTCTGAATTGGCCTTCTCCTTAGAGGGCGAGACTACAGGATTAGGGTTAACTTCATCACGATTGAAATGTCCAATGTTGGAATCCATAAATTTCCCCCAAATTAGCGGGCAAGTTTTTAAAAGAAATAACTAACTTGCTACATTTTTAAAAACGTTACTTTTTGACTCGCTATTTTAATTATATTAGATTAAATATTTAATTGAACATGAAAGAATCTAGCCTTTTCTTCCGATATAACGACTTCTAGGCAATCGAATAAACAAAAATAACGTAAATTGAATCCAAGCTTGACAGGCATTTCATTCAAAAGACAAGGACTATGCTTTCGCAGTCATCTGCTTTTGCTTTTCCAGCTCTAATTTAACTTTTGCTTTTTCTTGCTCTACTACTATATCCAAACAGAGAAAAGGCATGGCTGCAGAAATTAGTCCTAAAGTAAGGACTGTCGGGCTGCTAACTAAAAATTGACGACAAATTTCCTTCACAAGGAGTCCGGTAAAAAAAACGCCACACCCAACCATCATTGTTCTTAGTAGTTGGGACTTCTTAGGACTCATGCGCGTTGCATCTTTAATTTCTTGTTTTATAATTTTTGAAGGAACTGCAAAAGTGTGAA
>JACCVN010000476.1 GCA_013698165.1 Parachlamydiaceae bacterium
ATCAGGATCAAAGTTAAACTTTTAGGCATTTTGGATTCTTTGTCGTTTTGAAGCTTAGTTGCATCGCAAGATAGAAGGTTAGCAGAACTCTTTAGAAAGTTAAAGATAATTTGACAGAGTATGTATCCTCCAGTGTCTGCGCATATAGCAGCGGGAGTAAACAAAAGAAAAGCCTAGTACACTGTAAGAAATGGACGTTTTAAAGATAAGTGTTGGTCTGTATTAAGGCTTATCCTACCTGCTGCGAGACGCAGAAGCCTACGTAGCTTGCTGCGTCTTGCTCAGGGAATTATCCTATCGTCCAAGTACGCCTAAAAAACCAGATTTCCAAGCGCTGAAGCATAGGGTAAAGAGGCTTACATAACGCGTTTTGATGGGACTAAAATTTTATCCGTAGAATATCACTGTTTAGTCCCTTTTTCCCAATAATGCTTATCAACCTCAATTTGTTAAAAAATACTTTCTAAAAAGTAATTTTTACCATAATACCACGCTCCTTGGTAATTAATGAGAGCAGTGCTTAGCATACAATAGCCATAACAGCGATTCCAATAAGAAATGAAAATCCAAATGTGCTTTTTCATAACTTGTTTAAACATTCGAAATCTGTGAGTCCAGATTTGCCCACCTTCGGTAGGTAACTGTATGAACGATTCCCATGTCAAATGCCTCACTTTCTGTAGCAGATAAATTTGTTGTTTTAAGTTTGTTTATAAGAATATTTTAAATTGGATTCGAGGGAGAAGACTTAAAAAAAACTCCGTTGACCATCCGTCGACTTCTCTTGGATCTTGGATGAATCGCTTGATGTCTTTAGCTGCATGAAAGCTAATTCCAATTATCTTTTTTTCAAGTAATTCGCGAAAAACATCAATTGTTAGCGCATCTTCAGATAAATAATGACCGGATTGCCTCATACGGGCTTCAAGGTGAGCCAAATGCAATCGAAATCCTTTTTTCACGTACCATATAAAGTCGTACCAATCCCTCCCTTTAACACGCACCTTATAGGGTCTGCATAAAAGCGCATGCATTTTTCCAGCAAACAAATCTTCAGGGACATAGGTGCGAACAGAAAATGGAACAGGTTTTGTAAGATATAGAACTTCTGTAGTAAAATTTGGGGGTGGATCTATATCAATTTCAAGCTTTATTTTGATGACTTCATTTGACTGTGTATATTTTTTTAAGGGTTCATCTAGTCCTATGCGAATGAAGGTTTCTAATGTTCCTGTTTTTAGAAATGCTGAACGAATTGATTCTTCAGGGTGCTTGATTTTATGTTCAACAGTTATTTGAAGTCCTGAAATTTCTAGTTCTTCTTCAATAGCCTTTAAAAAGGGAAGTAAATTAAAGACTGGATCAGGTTTGAGGAGAGAGAAATCTAGATCCTCACTGAACCGGTTAAGGCCGTGTAAAATCCGAAGAGAGGTTCCCCCATAAAAAGCGGCATGTTCAAAAAACTTTGCCCTCCATAACCCCATTAGGGCAAGCTCTTGCATAATTTCCTGGATGGCATTTTCATACTCATTTTTTGACTTGGGCCTATAATTTTTTAGTAAATCCTCAATAACAGTTGTCATAACTTGCTCATCATGTTGATGCTGTTTTTTTTATATGCATTTGATATTTCATCTAATTTAAGGAAATCTAAGTCACGAAATATTGCTTCATCTACTCTCATTTCTTCAAATAAATAATGACGAAGTTGCTCAATCGTTCGAATACCAGGTGTACGATAAATGAGATCAACTAAAGCTTTTTCTTTGGATGCAATAAAATAGCCTCCTTCCTTCCCTAGATCTTTATAATCTATGCCTACCTTGAATTTTTCTCGATTTATTGCTCGATACTCGAATGTACCAATAGGCGTATAAAATGTTTTCGTGTCCCCTATCACCAATGAAGTAATGACTCTAGAACGCTCCGAAATTAGTCCATAGATTGTAAGAGCATATTCAAATGAAACGCATGAAGGGCCGTAAAGAAGATTTGCGATCATCTCCATGCTGAGTAGACCATTTCGCCAATTTTCTCCAAATACGTACAAACCGTTTTTTAATCTAAGGATCTTGCCTTCATTGATTAAGCTTGAGACTTTATCTCTTGGCTTTTTAAAGTCTTTCAAATAATTTGCAAGCAGCGGGTAGTCAAACACTTCAGCTTGCACTTCTCGTCTAAATAATATAAAATCCATAATCTTAATTTAGCATGTTTTACCTAGTATGTCCATAAAAAATGGACATGCCAAGGAAAATTGTAATTATTTTCATAAGAGCCATTCAAAAGTTCTAGGTTGGAAGTTGAAGGATTGACGGGCTTTTGCATTTGATGCCCCTCTGAGCTTTGTGCCGTAGTAGGCGGCCTCCGGTCCTTTCTCCTTTTGACCTTCTTCCTCAGAAATCCTTATGGGCTGTGGGGCATTTAAATAACGAGCAAATGCCGGCAGCCATTCCACATGGGAGTTGGGCGGTCATTGGCAATGTTATAGGTGCCTGGAGCGCTGTATATTGCAAATGACACAGCCTATGGCCGCATCATCGATATGTACAAAATTCCAGACTCCCACATTTTGTCCTATAATTGGAAATTCTTTTTTATTGATCTGTTCAGCCATATTGCCGGCAGGGTGATACCAAGTACCGGACCATAAAAAAATCTAACGTTATTCCTCTTTGTCCTGAAGTTATCCAAAATCAGGACGAGATACAAAAAATGACTGCGAACGTAATGCTTCTAAAAGGTTTTTGGAGAATTTTCGGAGAGAGCACCCTCATTTGAAGGTAATTGTAGTAGAGGATGGACTTGCTTCGAATGGCCCTCACATTAAGCTTTTGGAAGAACACAAAATGAAATACATCATAGGAGCAAAACCTGGAGGTCACAAACATTTTATTTGACACATTCAGCGACTCAGAGGAAGCAAATAAATCTTGGACATGATCTAATTCTCTAGTCTGAATTTTTTAGCGGTTCCCAGCGGGAACCGCTGCGTCTTGTTGCAGATGGAATTAATCTTTGCTAATATTGTTCTTATACCATTCAGGTATCATGCTGTTGTTGATGCCGCCGACAGCGATTGCGTGACCACGGGTTTTCATGGTATTTCGTAATTTTTGGGTGCATGAATAACTATTAAATAGTTGGTTGTAAAATTTGTGAGACTTTTGGTCAGAATTCTTTTGGGCATCCAAACTTTTCAGCGCAATAGATTTTGTATAAAGGTTGGTAACTAAATCATTTAGCAGCCAGGTGGTTTGTTTATGTGCATCTGAAGCTACTTCGCTACGGAAGCTTTGAATGCGTTTGATGATCGCATCAATTTCCTCTTCCCAAACCTCTGGAGATAGCTGAGATGTGGCTTCAAGTAGAAAAGCTACGGCATCTGTTGTAAGTGCAAATACTTCAATGTTAACAATTTCGAAATCGGGATCTAAAATCAGGAATTCAACTACCTTATGGTAAACCTTTAACTTCAATTGGACTTCTTCTTTGGTCGCTTCTTTAAAGCCCTTGGACTCGGCAGCAGTAGGGAAGTAAACGAGTTCAGAAAGCGTAGTGATTTGCATGATAATCCCTTTTAATTTCAAAAAGTTGAACAGTTAAACAAACTTATTAAGAGGGTTATCTTAGCATGTTAACTATTTATGAACAATGTAAATTATTAAGATCTTGTTAATGTAGAAGCTTTAGGTCAAGTGAT
>JACCVN010000480.1 GCA_013698165.1 Parachlamydiaceae bacterium
ATTGCCGAATCAATAACCAGCGCACTAAGCTTGGGAAATGGTGTTTGCAGCGTTTTGGATATGGATACTGACGAAGAAGTTCTTTATTCGATGCATGCCTTTTCACCGGCCTCCGGACTATCATATTCTTCTTTAGAACCACACGATTTTTCTTTTAATAGTCCTTCTGGAATGTGCCCTTCATGTAATGGAATGGGGAAAATCAATGAATTTAATTTAGATCTTGTGATCGATCCCGAGAAAAGCATCGCCGAGGATTGCTGTTCAGTCGGGAGCTCTTATGCAACTGTCCGATATGGGAATATTGCCGACAATTTAGCGAACATCTATCATTTTAGCGTTAATACTCCGTGGAAAAAACTATCTGAAGAAGCTAGGCAAATATTTCTTTATGGCACCAAAAAGAAGTGGACCAGGATGCACTTCTACAATGCGACCACAGGGGCTACCTGGTCTGACCATGTCCACTGGAGAGGTATGCTGTACGAGGCTCATTCACGCTTTGCAGAGGCCAAAAGTGAAAGCTATAAGCAAAAAATGAAAAAATTGATGACTGAGCAAGCATGCCCTGAGTGCCATGGTGAACGTCTCAGGCCTTATCCGGCCGCCACTTTACTTGCCGGCAAGCGCATTGCTCAGATCTCGGCATTGACTGTACAGGAGTGTGCAAGTTTTTTCGATAATCTGGACCTTACACCATCCGAGAAACTTATTTCAGATGAACTCTTGAAAGAAATTCGCCAGCGATTAAAGTTTTTACTGGAAGTCGGTCTGCATTACCTCACCCTTGAACGTACCGCACCTACCCTTTCCGGTGGCGAAGCTCAGCGCGTGAGACTAGCCTCCCAGATCGGCTGCGGCTTGGTAGGCATTACCTATGTGCTTGATGAGCCCTCTATTGGTTTGCATCCGCGCGACAATCAAAAACTGATCCATACCCTCAAACACTTGCGCGACATGGGCAATACAGTTATTGTCGTCGAGCATGATGAAGAAACTATCTGGGAAGCTGACCGCATTGTCGACTTCGGTCCGGGACCAGGTTCGCGCGGAGGGGAAATATTAGTCAATGGAGACTTGGCGGAATTACTAGAATGCAAACGTTCGTTGACGAGTGACTATCTTACCGGCAGACGTACAATTCCAATTCCAAAAAAACGTCGTAAACCCACATCCAAAACGATTGAGATATTAGGCGCGGCACATCACAATTTACAAAATGTGAACGTTAAATTTCCTATAGGCCTTTTCATTGCAGTCACAGGCGTTTCCGGTTCAGGAAAATCGTCCCTTATCTCTGAAATACTTTTTCCTGCATTAGCCAGACATTTGCATCGCTATGAAGGCAGTGTAGGTGTTCATAAGGAGTTGAAAGGGATTGATAATATTGACAAAGTCATTTCTATCGACCAATCCCCCATCGGCCGCAATCCCAGGTCAAATTCCGCAACTTACATCAAATTATTTGATGAGATCCGCGACCTTTTCACTCAGCTGCCGGAAAGTCAAGCACGCGGGTATAAGCCGGGGCGCTTTAGCTTCAATGTCAAAGAAGGTTCGTGCCCCCAATGCGAAGGGATGGGCATGATAAAAATTGATATGGACTTTATGGAAGATGCCTGGGTCGACTGCCCCCTTTGCAAAACCAAGCGTTTCGACCATGAAACACTTTCAGTTCTGTTCAAAGGCAAAAACATCCATGATATTTTGGAAATGGAGGTGATTGAAGCACTGGAATTTTTTACCAATATTCCTTCAATTCGGCATAAGCTTGAGACACTTCAAAAAGTTGGGATGGATTACATCAAACTTGGCCAATCCTCTACAACATTATCAGGAGGCGAAGCGCAACGGATCAAATTGGCAAAAGAGCTTGTCCGTCCAGCCACAGGTAATACACTCTATATTTTTGATGAACCAACGACAGGGCTCCATTTTCACGATATTAAACTTCTTCTTGATGTTCTTCACGAGCTTGTTGTTCGAGGTAATACAGTTCTAGTCATCGAACATAACATGGATGTTGTTAAAACTGCTGACTGGATC
>JACCVN010000491.1 GCA_013698165.1 Parachlamydiaceae bacterium
GTTAAGGCTCTGACAAATCTTGTAGAAAAAAATGAGCGTGTCAACAAACTCTATTTTACAGCGATCGTCCCCAAGAAGCATGAGCCGGTAGTATCAGGCTTGCTTGTGAAGCTTAAACCAACACTAAAGATCTTTATCAACAATCACGAAAACCACTCAGCCAAGTCCCTCGAAGCCATTATGCACAGCTGACACACTATATACAAGCGGCAATGCGATTGCAGGCACATCCACAGGGCACAGTTGAGTACATTTCTAGCAGCAGACTGTCTGCTGCTAGAAATGTACTCAACGTTCAACAATTATCCTGTGAAAAAGAGCGTCCACTACGTTACGTGCCGAAATAGCGGTTGCCGAAGTCACCTAGGCCGGGAACAATAAATTTTTTATCGTTAAGCTTTTCGTCAATTGCAGTCACAACCACCTTAATGCGCGGAAACAATTGGTTCAACACAATAAGTCCTTCAGGGGCGGCTAGAACTGAAGCAACGATAATATTCTCTTCCGCAACCCCCTTTTCTTTCAAAAGGCCAATGACCATTATCAATGTGCCTCCCGTGGCAATCATCGGTTCGGTAATCACGACCGTATTGCATTTAGCGATTGTCGGGGATAACTTCATATATTTAAATTCAGGTTCAGCAGTTTCTTCATTTCGTTGGACAAGAATTTTATTGATGACGGAATCAGGAAAGTGCTTGCTAAACGTATCCAAAAGAGCATCCCCGGAACGCATAATTGAAACAAATTCTACATTCCCTACAAGTCGTTCCCCTTGAAATGGTTCAATGGGTGTTTCAATATTAACTGGAAAGGTAGGCAAACATTCTATCACCCGATGGACCAGCAGCTCTGTGAGTCTATTGGCAGCCTCACGAAATTTTTCTGTGGGACTTTTTTGGTCCCGAAGTTGGGTCATCAAAACACGTTCATATTTGCTTGCTTGAAATGAGGACTGCACAATTGGGAAATCTTCATTAGAATCCATCGCCATCACCCCTGCATTCATTGACATCACCGCACCGAAAATAAGGCCCTTTAAATATGCTTCTACATTGCACTTTACAGACAATTTCATATAGCCTCCTTTCAAATTTAGATTTTCCATTTTTAAGTAGGGTACTGTAAAGGGGGTGAAATTCTCCATTATTTTTTTACATAATATGAAAAAGTTTAGACAATTTTTTGTATTGTGCAAGCGGAAGCTAATAAAGATCGAATTCCAAAAGACGGGAATCGATACCACTATTGCTTACGACGTGGCGCCGTTTAGTGGCTAGACCAATTTCTTTCGCCAGTTCAGAACTGCCTGTGAAAATAAATCCGCGGCTAGGCTTAGTCATTTTGCGCTTCATTAAGTTTCCTAGGCTACGATAAAGCTGCTTCAGGTCTTCAATTTCGGAAAGACGCTTTCCATGGGGAGGATTCGAAATCAAAAAATTGACTTTGTCGTTAGGAATATAGTCATTGAAATCTTTGCGTAAAATTTCTACCTGACGGTGAAAACCGGCAGCTCTAAGATTATCCCTGCAAATTCTTGCGACCTCAGTATCGATCTCGCAGCCAAAAAAATGACCTTCCTGGATTTCTTGCCGTTGGTCATCCGCATCATTTTTCACTTTCAGCCATTCCTGGAGGGCGTAATCGGGATGAGCCATAAACCCCCATTTTTTTCGCAGATATCCTGGAGGAGTTTTCGATGCGATTAGAGCAGCTTCAATCAGCAGCGTTCCTGACCCGCAGCAAGGATCGAGGAGCACTTCAGAGCCCTGATAACCTGCCATTCTTAGTAATGCAGCCGCCAATGATTCCTGAATGGGTGCAGGGCCTGCATCTTGACGATAGCCCCTTTTGTAAAGCGGAGAACCGGAAGTATCAAAACTTAATGAAGCCCGCTGCTCATGAATAAATAAATTCAGCTGAAGGTCCGGATCCTTAAGATCCACATCTGGACGCCAACCGGACCGTTCCCGCAGTTGATCACAAATGGCATCCTTGGTTAGTTGAGCAGCAAAAAGACTGTTGCGAAGAAGGGGGTGATGAACGTTTGCATCGATAGCGAGAGACTGCCCTTTACGTAGATAGCGGTGCCATTCGATCTTAGAAACTTCAAAGTAGAGCGATTTTTGATCGTAACAGCGAAATTGCGCTAACGGCAAAAGGACTCGTCCGCCCAACCTGGAACAATAATTAATTTTGTAAATTGCTTCCATAGAATCATCGCGCACATGAACACCGCGAAACCCTGTAGAAACTTCCTTAAAGCCAATTTCGGCTAATTCATCGCACAGAAGCTTTTCAACCCCTTGGGCACATGTAACAAATAAGGGCATGAAAAACCTAGTTGTGCATAAAGAGGATTACATCCCCATCTTTAACAATATAATCGCGACCTTCAAAATGGACTTTTCCCTTTTCTCGAGCGCCGACCCGGCCATTATAGGCAACCATATCGTCATAGGCGACGACTTCAGCGCGAATAAATCCTCTTTGGATGTCACTATGGATTTTCCCGGCCGCTTCGGCAGCGGAAGTATTTATAGTGATTGTCCACGCACGTGTTTCCATTTCGCCTGTGGTCAAGTAATTGATCAAGCCGAGCATTGAAAATGAAGCGTTAATTAAGCGCTGAAGCCCAGTTTGATGCAAGCCGAGGCTTTCCAGGAATTCCCCTCTTTCATTTTCAGGAAGCTGAGCAATTTCTTCTTCAAGTTTAGCGCAAATAGCGATAACGCTATTGCCTTCAGCAGCGGCATACTCTCTTACGCGCTTAACATAGTCATTTTCCATTTCTGGCAGATCTTCTTCAGATACGTTCGCCACATAAAGAACTTTCTTTCTAGTGAGGAAGGTGTAAGGACGCAACGCTTCTTCCTGTTCAGCATTAAGCTGTAGGCTGCGGAGGGATTTATCCTTACCAAGATGCTCTTGAACAAGTCTGAGCGCATCGAGTACAGGTTGGAATTCTTTTTTCGTTTTGGCTTGTTTTTCAATATTTGGCAGCAGCTTATCAACCATCTGCATGTCAGCAAGAATAAGTTCAATGTTGATAATTTCAATGTCGTGGATCGGGTCAATTTTTCCTGCCACATGAACAACATCCGATGAATCAAAGCAGCGTACCACATGTACAATCGCGTCAGTCTCACGAATATTGGCAAGAAACTTGTTTCCAAGGCCTTCACCTCTGGAGGCGCCTTCAACAAGCCCGGCAATATCAACGAATTCCATGGTCGCATCAATAATCTTATTACTATGAGAAATTTCTGAAAGTACTCGCAAACGGGGATCAAATACTGTGACAACACCGACATTTGGATCTATAGTACAAAAAGGGTAATTTGACGCGGGAGCGCAATTAGAAGTTAATGCATTAAAAAGCGTTGATTTTCCCACATTAGGAAGTCCAACAATTCCACAAGAAAGACCCGCCATAGCAAAACCTCTTC
>JACCVN010000547.1 GCA_013698165.1 Parachlamydiaceae bacterium
CATGACCATTAAAAAGCTTATCAAGCCTTTCTCCAATTGTTCCTCGAATGTCAACGAACACAAAATCCTCCCGCATCAAACGTACATTTTCTTCACGACGAACAGAAGATGTTGCTACCTTAGCTCCAGTAGCAAGTGATTCAAGGGTGTCATCGGATCTCAACACTAGTACATCTGAATTATCAAGCCCCTGTGTAATTGCAACGATTGATAAGCCTGCGGCTAATGGATCGGGAAGGTCTTTCGCAGAATGGATGCCAATGCGGCATTGAGAGCTAAGAATGAGATCATCAACTTCTTTGGTAAAAAAATTCGTTTTATCGAGATTTCTTAATGAGGTCATTTTATCTTTGTCGCCTGTAGTTTTTAACCACTGCACAGAAAAGGTAACATCCGGATGAAACTGAAGCAGTTCATGATAGACCTCATCGACTTGAACACGCGAGAGAGGTGATGAACGAGCTGCTACTGTGATGTTTGTCTGAGTGTTATTGTTCATTTCGTCCATTTAGTGAATGAGAGTTTCAACAGCTTCTTCGACGATGTCGATGCCGATGATTTGGATTTTGCTTTTGATATCTTCGCTTATGCCCTTCAGATTGCGCCTAGGGATGATACAGCGTTTAAAACCCATGTTGATGGCTTCTTTTAATCTGCTTTCAACACGTGGAACAGTGCGCAGTTCTCCGCCCAAGCCAACTTCACCTAGTACGGCAGTATGGCTGTCGATAGATACATTGCGCATTGAGGAGGCGATAGCGATCAACACGCCTAGATCGCTGCCGGGTTCAGTGACTTTTAATCCCCCTGCCACAGAAACAAACACATCAGATTTATGCAGCTGATAGCCCATCCGTTTTTCAAGTACAGCTAAAAGCAAGGCGATACGATTCTGATCAAGACCTGTACAACGACGTGAAGGGGTGCTGAAAAATGTCGGGGTGACCAATGCTTGAGCTTCCACGAGCATTGGACGGGTGCCCTCAAGTGTAGGGATGATGACCGAGCCCGCACCGTTTCTTTGACGCTCTTCCAAAAATATCTGTGAAGGATTAGGCACTTCAACCAAGCCGTGTCCTTGCATTTGAAACACGGCAATTTCATCCGTGGGGCCAAAGCGGTTTTTAACAACACGCACCATGCGGAAATTATGCTGTTTGTCGCCTTCAAAATAGAGAACCGTATCAACTAGATGCTCAAGGACACGAGGACCTGCAATTTCTCCGGATTTTGTGACATGACCGATCAAAATGGTCGTTATGCCTCGACCTTTTGCAAGATGCATGAATTCAGTCGCCGTTTCACGGACCTGTGACACAGATCCGGGGGCGGAAGGGATTTCGCTTTTATAAACAATTTGAATAGAATCGATGATTAAGACATCTGGATTGATGTGATCAATTTGAGCTTTGATATGTGTAAAGTTTGTTTCGCTTAGCAAAAAAAGGTTATCGCTTTCGATGCCTAGCCGTTTTGCGCGCATGGAAGTCTGCTGCACCGACTCTTCACCGCAGACATAGAGAACGATCAATCCTTGCCTGGCCAATGCCTCAGAGAGCTGTAAAGTCAATGTCGACTTTCCGATGCCCGGATCCCCGCCGATCAGCATCAAGGATCCCGGAACAAGTCCTCCACCGAACAGTCGGTCGCATTCATGTATATTAGAGATGATCCTAGGGACATCGGTAAGATTAATTTCTTTAAGTTTTACCGGACGGCTGGCAGAAGGTTCTGCCGATTCAAAGCGTCGGGGGGCCGCTTGCAGCTCTACTTCTTCATTTAGCGTATTCCATTTGGAACATTGGGGGCATTGGCCGGACCATCGATACTGCTTATGCCCACATTCGGCACAATGCCAGGCGGTTTTTTGCTTTACTGCCATAGACCCTGACTTAAAGCATCGTGAGCGGCGGCTTGCTGAGCTTCTTTTTTAGAACTTCCACTGCCTCTGCCCATCTGATGGCCTGCAACGAATACCGCGACATCGAATAACTTGCTGTGATCGGGACCTGTTTCCGTTAGGACTTGATAATTTGGCATTTGCTGGAACTTTTTCTGACAAATGTCTTGAAGGATTGCTTTTGAATTTTGCAAAGGGCTTTTGAGTGTTGCATCGATTTCTTCACCAAAATTTTCAAAAATAAACCTCTTGGCAGCCTCAAGGCCGCCATCAAG
>JACCVN010000563.1 GCA_013698165.1 Parachlamydiaceae bacterium
CTTATCCCAAGTGTTATCCAAAGCGGCATCCGCGGTAGTTATAGTGATCATTTCCACAACTTTAGATATAAAAAGCGGATCTTCTTTGTTCAGTTCGAACATCGACTGAAACCCTTCAGGCACTTCATCTGCAGGATAGTAACCCATCATCCCTTTTAGGGTAGAACCACCATCTCGCAAATATATATAAGTGTCTTTGTAAGTGGAAGCGATCTCTATTAATCGTGTCGCATCCCCTGTTGCAAAAACATGGATATGCAGCATACCCCCCTTTGGCATCGGGTTGAGCAGCTGAAATAACGGGGAAATTTCAATTTTAGGCTTAATTTCAGAGAAAAATTGAGCAGGATAAAACTTATTCGACGTTAAAAATTCTTTCTCCGAATTAATGACTAATTCTTTTATGTAAGAATCAAGCTTTCTCTCATCTTCAGTCAGAACAATTTCATGGCTAAAGTTTAGCTTGGCATTATCTAAGACCCAAATATTTCTCTTTTCCATGTAAGTCGACATGATTTGTGAGTCATCGTTTGAACAACTATTGAGGCCAATGTTAAATGCCACCATAAGAATAACACCGAAATTTGTTTTCAATTTATTCACTCGCCCACACTTCGAACATTAACCAAGACACTCTAAAAAAGAGCTACGCTAAGAATGTTCGTGTACACCGCCCAAGTACACTGTCAAGGGAGTATTTTCGACTATTTCTGCGTCAAACCACGGGAGCTTTCACGCTAGGAATAGACGAAAATTCAACCTTGACAGTGTACTAGAGTTCCCTGGAAGGATGGGTCAAAATTGTCTCTCCTTCGCTTACTGCCACAAGTGCAGCGCAAACACTATCACTGAAGACATTTACTGTTGTACGGCACATATCTAAAAGACGATCAACAGCTAAAAAGATCCCAATCCCTTCTGCAGGAAGGCCTATAGACTTTAAAATCAATATAATTGCCACTAAGCTTCCTCCGGGAATACCTGCAACACCCATCGATGTGATTAACGATAAAACGACTACCTGAAATTGGGTAGCAATCGAAATATCGATTCCATACGCTTGAGCGACAAATAAAGCTGCTACACATTCATAAAGAGCAGATCCAGATAAATTTATCGAAGTGCCAAGAGGGATTATCAAGCTGGTCAGCCTATTGGAAACACCCACTCTCTTTTCAACGCAGTCCATTGTGATGGGAAGTGTTGCTGAAGATGAACTGGTAGAAAAAGCAGTAATTAGAGCAGGCCCCATCGCTCGAAAGTGAAGCAATGGATTAATGCCTCCATATAATTTTAATAGCAAAGGCAAACCGATAAATACAAAAATGAGGAATCCACAAAGTACTGTGATAGTAAAGAGAGCCACTGAAGTCAATGATGTTGTGCCGGTTGTAGCAAATACCTTTGCAACTAAGCAAAAGACTCCTAGAGGAAGAACTTTCATAATCAGATGTGTAAATTTAAGCATCGACTGGAAAATGCCTTTCCAAAAGTTCATTAATACAGAAGAAGGATCCGGTTCAATTCTCGACATGCAATATCCGAAAATTAAACTGAAGAAAATCAATGCCAGCATTTTGCCTTGGAACACTTCAATGATGTTAGAAGGAACGATATCTAAAAGAATCGATGTCAAACTCGTACCCTTATGGATAATCGATTCATCAACATGCCCAATTTGCTCTAAATCCATTGATTGTGAAAAACCTGGCCCGATAGCATTGACAAAGAATAATCCGATCAAAATAGCAATTAAGCTCGTGACCACATAAAAAGCAAAAGTCTTAAATCCAAGCCTTCCAAAAGAACTATCCCCTGCTATCCTTGCTATTCCTGTAATAATAGAAGAGGAAACAAGAGGAACCACAATCAACGTCAATGCGCGCACAAAGAGGGATCCGATAAGATCGAAAATCGAATAATAGGTGACTCCAAATATCGTTTTATCTGTTCCAACCCACATCCCGACGACCACAGCTAATGCGATTGCGATAAAGACAGACCATGGCCTTTTTTTATTCATTTTGCCTTCCTAAGTTAATTTCCGCAGCATACTACATTAAATTTAAAGTTAGTAGTAAAATTAATTATATTAATACGCTGAATTTTTTTACGCATATTTACTTGCAGTAAAAACTACGGTTGTAGTAGTCTTGGATTTTCAATGAGCGCTCGTTGGATTAAATGGTTAAAAAACCAAACAAACCAAAAAAATCGAGGTATATTATGAAAACAAAAACAGAAGAAACTAAAACCAAAAAAAATTTTGTTATTAAAGGGTCTGCCTTTACTGTTCGCAACCAACTTGTTCACAACAATAAGAAATTAGGAAAAAATCAGGGTGGACGCCATAACGGCGGCTGCGGTTGCTGCTAAGGAGATCAATAATGATTAATGGGATAGGCATCGGGTTACGCCCCGAAATTATAGAAGCTTTGCTAGTAAATGAGCTACCGCTTCCAGCGTTTGTCGAGCTCTCACCGGAACATTGGATAGGTGTTGGAGGTTACAATCGCCATATGCTAGACAAGGTCGTCTCGCGCTATCCCATTATGGGTCATGGACTTTCCCTATCATTGGGAAGTCCTGACCCTCTCGACTGGGATTTTTTAAAAAAGGTAAAAGCCTTTATGGTAGAAACCTCCATGGTCCTTTTTTCTGAGCATCTCAGTTTTTCTAAGTGCGGCAACGCACACCTCAACGGTCTTTTTCCTCTGCCTTTTCGTTATGATGCTGCCAAGCAGATGATTGAGCGCATAAAGCAAGTGCAGGATTATATTGGAAGGCAAATTGCAATTGAAAATATCAGCTACTATACGACATTAGCTCCGGAAATGAACGAAAGTGAATTTCTTTCCTTAATTGCAGAAGAAGCTGACTGCCTTCTCTTATTGGATGTCAGCAATGTTTTTGTCAATGGATCCAATCACGGCTATGACCCGAAAACCTTTATCAGTCAATTGCCTCTTAACCGCATAGGGTACATCCATCTCGCAGGAAATTACGTTGATGAAGATGGTCATATCATTGACTCACATGACCGTCCTGTCAATGAGAGTGTACGAGAACTGCTCGATTGGACAGTACCACAGATAGCCCCTGTCCCCGTTTTAGTAGAAAGGGACCTCAATTTTCCTGAAGACTACCGAAAGATCTACAAAGAATTGGAAGAGTTGCAAGCTATACTAGACAAACATTGGAAGCCTTTTTATGCAAAGTAAAGAACTTCAAAGAAAATTTTTCGATAGTTTACGAACAGGAAGAGAGGATAATTTTCCGGAAGTGCAACATTCTTTCTACCTGTACCACAAACATTTAAAGAAAAAACTTAGCACTCTTCTTATTAATTGCTTTCCTTTAACACAGGAAATTGTGGGCGAAGAGAAATGGGAAACATTGATCGCTCACTTTCTGGCTAACGCAGCAACACCTACGGAAGGGCCTTTAAGCCTTTGTCAAGCCTTCTATTGCTACCTTCTCGCTCATATTCCTTCAATCAAAGATGCTGCAAAGCATTTAAGAGATGTAGTCATATTTGAATACATACTTATTGATCTTTTTTACATGGAAAATCTTCCTCATGTAAACTACAGCTTAAATGGGAATCGTCTTGAATCCCCGTTAGTTCTTAATCCCGAACATAGGCTAGTGTGCTTAGATTATCCCGTCTTTCAAAATACCAAATTTTTAGAACAAAAAAATGCTCACTACCTTTTCATGTATCGCCATCCTACCCTATTCACAGTTGAATTCATTGAAATTTCTGCACTATATTACAACGCCTTACAACAATTAGCCATACAACCCATTTCGATTCTCACTGCTATAGAAAACGCAGCAAGTGCTTGCTCAGTGAATATAAATGATGTTGACATGCATGAAATTCTTGATTTTGTTACGGAACTACAAGAACATGGAGCGATTTTTGGATTCGCATTTCAATAACCCCTTAATTATAGATGCAAG
>JACCVN010000027.1 GCA_013698165.1 Parachlamydiaceae bacterium
TCAGCACAGCAAGAGGAGCTATTACTGAAACCAAAAGACCTATTTTAGGTACTCCAAAGCGATTCATCTTGCTAAAAAATGCTGGAATTTGACCGTCCTTAGACATGACAAATAATAACGAGCTACTGGCAATAAGCGCAGTATTGATAGCAGATAAAAGCAATGCTCCAAAAGTAATGGTTAGAAAAAAACCAAAAATATGGCAGTAGGGCGCTTCAAATAATGGAGCACAATAGCTTTCACCCATGTATCTCAGCATAGAATCCCGTACATTAGGGTAACCTGGAGCTGACACTTCATCACCGTTCACTATCAAGCCTGGGAGAAGGTTGGCTGCTAAACTGAAAAGAGCAGTAAAAATGCTCACTTCGAGCATAACGGCAATAATTGCCGGAGTAGAAGTATTGAAAACGGAAGGATTTTTGCTGGTCGATCCCTTATCGAGGCGCATCACTCCTGTCATATCTGCGATAGCTTCCACACCTGATAAGGCAACAACGATACCGACAAAGTCAATCCAGGCAAGATTTAGACCTCCACGAAATGGTTCTAAGTGCTCCCATGCCGTGCCGATTGAAGGAAGGACGAGCATTCCCAGCATCACTACAATGACGATAGACGCTGCCGAGATTATAGATGCCAGATTACCCATATGTCTAGGGCCAAAAAAGTTCAAAGTGCCAATGGCCGCAATACTGCCCATAGCCCAAAACTGAGGATTTTCGACTCCAAGATAGCTGAATGCTGAAACCGCGCTGATCGCCATAGTAATAATGTAATCGCATAAAAGAAAAAAAGCGCCAAGAAGAGCTAGAATTTCAGAACGGTGCCTTACGCTTGCATATACTCCCCCACCATTGGGATAGTATTTGCAAACCAAAATATAATTGAGGCCAACGATGATATTTAAGACGCTTACAGCTAAAACCAGCCAAAAGGAACTGAATGCAGCAAGGGCAAAAGCCAACCCAATAATATAAACTTTACTGGTTCCCCAATCACCATAGAGGATGGCGGCTGCCTGATACTTATTGACATTCCGAGGTCTTTCTGCTTGGAAGACGGCGACTTTTGACATATCACTCTCATATTTTATCGCCATTTTTTTAAGCGATGTTAAATAGAGTGTTTAGACAGAGAGAAATATTTAGTCAACACTATTCAAAAAGTTTACATATCTCGACATAGCAGAAATTTCTCAGATTCAGCTATTTTGGGTGTATGAACATCAATCGAGCAGGAATCCGATCATCAACAGAATACCAAAGCCAAAATGAAGGAGAGCAGATTGAGCTAAAAAGCCGTTATAAGCAGGTGAAGGCGGGGTATTATAGACTTTGACAACTAAGGCTAGGGCTAAAGGAAAAATCAACCAAGGCAAAGAGGCGGCAATTTCATAGCCGTAAAAGAGCCACACAAAGTTTAAGATGAAGGGTAAAAATGTGACTAAGGCAATTTCAAACCGACCAAAAGACTGCCCAAATCGTACGGGTAAAGTATTTTTTCCCACTTTCGCGTCCCCTTCCACATCGCGCAAATTGTTTACTGCAATCAATCCAGTGGCTAGCAAGCCAATCTGCGTCCCTAGCAAAAATGATTGAGGGGTAACATTGCCTGCCTGCAGCCAGTAAGCAGAAAGAGTGCCTACCCAGCCGTAAAAAATCACTACGAAAACATCACCAAGGCCCACATAAGCCAAAGGGTAAGGCCCCCCGGTATAAATGTAAGCGCATACCATCGACACTAGAATGATCACAAGCAATAGGATTCCTCCATGCAAGATGATCGGCATTGCTGTGATTAGCGCAAAAAATAGTGAAGCCATACCGGCAGTATAAACCTGCTCGACTGTGGCAACACCTGCATGGAGAGCACGTTGAGGCCCTATTCTCTCAGCAGTATCGGCGCCTCTTTTATTGTCGAAAGCGTCATTGAGAAGATTCACAGAAAATTGAATGAAAAATGCTGATCCTAAAGCCGTAAACAAAAATAACCAATTGATAGGTGTGCCTGTCGAATATGCCAATGTCGTTCCTGCCAAAAATGGAATCAAAGAGGCAGTCAAAGTTTTAGGCCTAGTGGCTAAAACCCAAGAAGTGATCAAAGAGGGGCGCTTAACATTTTCCATAACTTACATTGACCTATGATTATGATTTAAGATGTTCTACTAGAGTACGATACATATGATAAACGATTTACGTAGTGAATGACAATCTCTATTTTTCAATAGGAAAATTTCTTAATTTTTATGAGTGACGAAATAGCGATGCATCTTCCGCGGTAGCGGAACAAGTGGGTAGCCCCACGTTAGGGTGTTGTTTTTGTGCTGTTTTTAGACACATTCCTTCATGTGGATTTATTGTGTATATGGCGATGCAATTATTAACTTAGATGTTTGTGATTTACCCCTATATACTGCACAAAAACAACACCCTAGCCACTAGTACACTGAGCGCAGCGAAGGAACGTGGGATCACGGTAAGGTTATATCGGCAGAAATAACAGGGGTTTCAAAAAATTTAGTCGACTTACAGGTAATCATTGACAACCCAACACTGTTCTTGGGCGACAAAAATTCTCTTAGACAGAACTCGCAAAATATATTTATTTTTCACACCTAAAAAAAGCTTTAAAAACAACCTTATTTTATTACGGTTAATACTACGTAAACCGCGCAATATATACAAAATAATTGAAGCTGTTTGACTTAAATATAAAAACTTCATCATAATTAGGTTAACTACCTTAATGGTGTACTATGCAAAATCATCCACAATCTAATACTTTTGCCACCGGCCTTGCAATGTTCTCAATGTTTTTCGGCGCGGGAAATATTATATTCCCTCTCGCCCTTGGACAATTTGCTCAAGATCAAAATATCTATGCGATTATGGGGCTGCTAATTACAGCAATCGGAGTTCCTTTTGCCGGATTATTCGCTATGACACTTTTTGATGGAGATTATCGCGATTTTTTTTCACGCATAGGCAAATTGCCCGGCTTTTTTACTGCAGCAATTATCATGGGACTAATTGGCCCATTTGGGGCCATACCCCGCTGTATCGCATTGGCATATTCGACAATTAGCGCATTTCTCCCAGGAATTTCAATCGAAGTTTTTAGTGCTTTGTCCTGCCTGCTTATATTTTTGATGACTTTTAAACGAAATAATATCGTCGATATTCTTGGATATTTTTTAACTCCGATACTTGTCGGCGCTTTGGCAATAATAATTATTAAGGGTTTATTATTTAGTCCCGAAACTCCACCTGCTAACAACCTTCTTCCTGGTACCGCTTTCTATGAAGGCTTTGTTCAAGGCTATCAGATGATGGACCTTATTGGGGCTTTCTTCTTTTCGTCAGTCATCATTGTTTGTCTGAAAAAAGACCTACCAATGCAAGAAGTAGATAATCATTCCAGGATTATGAGCTTAACCATGAAATCAATCGCTGTGGCCGCCCCATTGCTTGCTTTGACCTATATTGGGTTTAGCTTTTTAGCTGCTGGGCAAAGCAAAGAGCTAGCTGATTTTAAATCTGATGAATTAATCAGCCAAATTACAGTCTTGGTCTTAGGAAAACATGCCGGCTTGATTGTCAGTGTTGCAGTAGTTCTGGCTTGTTTAACAACGGCTATTGCTTTAGCGGCAGTTTTTGCGGAATATTTGCACGAGGATATTACAAGGTTTAAAATTGGATATGTGCCCTCTTTGGCCCTAACCTTAGTGGTCACATATTTTATATCGATCCTAAACTTTACAATGATCATCGCTTTGCTAGGACCTGTGCTACAAGTGATTTATCCGGCGTTGATCACGCTGACAATTTGCAATATCCTCTACAAGCTTTATGGCTTTA
>JACCVN010000215.1 GCA_013698165.1 Parachlamydiaceae bacterium
TCAAAGATAGATTTGATTGCTCTAAGTCCTCTAGATACGCATTTATTAAATCCATTTTTCGGGAATTGATGCTTGTAATTCCCCGATATTTTCAAAGACGTGTGTTTATTAAAGATTTTTCAAAACAGGTTTTAAATATAGACGTATTACAAACTAAAGATATCAACCAAAGAATAAAGTTATGTGAAAATAAAATAAAGCAACTAAACGCATTATATACTGTACATTTGTTAATCACAAAAAAAGCAGGTCATACACTTCCCATAAGAGTAGAACTCTCTATAAAAACACAAATTACTAAAGCTTTGGAGAGCTTAAATCAAGCTAAAAGTTCCTTATCAAATGACGGAATTTGGGGACATGTTAAAAAGTGGAGTGGCATTACAGATATAGGGTCCGGAATAAAAGATATAAGAAGTGGAAATTATGACTCTGGATTAGTCAGTCTTGCATCAGGGTCTTTACGTGTACTGATATTAGCAGCCTTAACGGTTTATGTCGTTCAGCAATTTGTCAACAAGAGCAAGACCTTAGACATCCCACAATCTCCACCTGATCTCCCACAATCTTTACCCGACATCCTACAATCACCACCTGTTCTCCCACACTCTATACCCGATATTCTACAATCCCCACCTGATCTCCCACACTCTATACCCGATATCCTAAAATCCTCGCCCCCATCATTTAAACCCTCCACTTTGGAGCCTATCATAAAGACAATGAGTGATCCAAAGTTAACAACGCTCTATGAACTACCTATACCAACTGTAGATAGAACGCAAATTCATTCAGAAAGTCTTAGTCAAATCATTGGCAATCGTAAGATTACTCTCATTACTGCTTATGATGAAGGAATTAAAGACTATGCTCAGTATGTCATACCAAACCAAAGAGCTTTTGCTAGCAAACATGGTTATGACTATATTGAATATTTTGGTAATCTAGCGCATGATCAAGGAAGTCCAAGGGCCCCTTATTGGTCGAAAATTGTTGCACTTCAGGATCAACTTCAAAAAACAAAGGAGGGAGATTGGTTAGCATGGGCAGATGCGAGTGCTCTTTTCACCAATACCGAGAAGAATTTCGATCAAATTATTAATGCCCATGGGATAGGTAAGGATATCATTCTGACTACAGATCCTCAAGTTCCGATTAACAACGCCGTTTTTCTAATAAAAAATTCCCCTTGGACCAAAGATTGGATTAATAAAGTATGGCAAAGATCTGATTTAGCAAGAGGAGGCGAGGGTAATTGTTGGTCATGGGGAAAACCGTTCTGCCATTATGAACAACAAGCAATGACAGAACTATGGGAAAAGGACTTAGGTGTACAAGCCCATACATCTGTGATCCCCAACAAAATAATGAATAGCTTTTATCGCTATTCTCATTTTGATTGGTATCGAAAAATGTTTCAAGACTATGATGGAGACCTAGAAAGTTCAAAATGGAGTACAGGTGATTTTGTATGTAAAGTCACTGGTATGGATCGTGATAGAAGGTTGTCAATCATTCAATATGTTGCTAAAAACTGTGTTGACCGATTGTGTGAATGGGTGAAGTTTTAAATGAATGGATTTAAAAAACATGCATAAGAATTGCTCTGAAACTTGTTGTATTGCCTATTAGTTCATAGTAATTATTGTCGCTTTTGAATAACGAGAGGTGAAGGCTGCTGCGTCTCTCGAGCAGGAGCACACCATTCCCTAGAACCATACAAACCTTTGCTGATTCGCAAAAGGGTTAATATTCGATCCTTTAAAGCCGTTGGCAATTTTCGCAGGGCATTAAAAACTCGACAGCCATTTAAGACTTGATCAAACAAAACAGAATAACTCTGAGAAGGCTCCTCACTATTAATCCTTTTCCAAATACAAATTGTATCTTCTTGGGAATAGTCAAAAATTCTTACGGACGAGAAGTCAGCCAAGTAAATGGTCGTTGCAACATATGCATAATCTTAAGAGAAATTCTATAAAAATGCTTTTTAATGCTTGTTGACCTGCCACTTGCGACCTTATCAATCAGCGCCTTATCAATAACTGCTTTGACGCCAAAAACTTCTGCCTTTGCTTTAATGTAAGACTCCAATGAAGGCCCAAGGAACTCACGGAGTAATAAGAACAATTTCAATTGCTTCTCATTTTTTGAGCCAATTATCTGTTGAGCTGTATTGGATATCTTGAGGACAGAAAAGTAGGTCTCTTTTGTTACAAGATCCAATAAATCTTTGGATTTGAATAGTTTATCTATTTCCTTTTTTTCTTTGGATAATGTCTGTTTGAGGTCAAACATTTGTTGTTCAAGTTTAGCAATTTGTATACTTACATCTTTTTTCCTACCATGAATTGCTGCAGCATGTGAACGCAAAGACAAGATTTTATTGGAAATTTCGACAACCTTTTTTTCGATTGGAGATTTTTGCGTTTTTCCGGTCTTATTTATACATTGTTTTAAAAGCTTTATTGCGGCCGCTGGTTGAGGCGCATCTTCTGATTCGCATGACTTTTCATAGATGTAATCGAAGGCGTCTTCTTTCATAAGAGGTCTAGAATGACTTCTTAAGAATGTGTCGCTCAAAATTTTCAAGGTTTCATCTTTATTTGTATTTTCAATATCGACTCTATCAAAACGAAGAGAAAATGCATTGTTATCTTTTACGTGCAATTTATATTCCTCATCCGTAGTAATTCCTATCACATGAGGAAATTCACCATTCTCATCCAAAAATGTTTTCAACTGGTCAGCAATTTTTTCATTATTTTTGCAAGCCATGTGGATTTCATCCAGAACCAATATAATATCATTACGGTGGCGACCCATTGCCGAACTAATATTTTTAAGCATGTTATTTCCCCCTCCTAGAAAGGAGGCCTTTTGCCCGACAATGTCTGTGGTATTTATGCGAAAAACTACTTTTCCAATGAGCTCTGGATAATCCCCTCTCTCTACAGCTTGAGCAAAAGCTTTCGCGGTAAGGCTCTTTCCAACTCTAGATGGGCCAACTAAAATAGCATGACGGTTCATTTTCATGATGTTAGCGATTTCATCTAGGGACTCTTTCTTGCCTTGAGCTACAAAATCGCCATTTTGAATTTGCTTTGTCAAATTTTCAGCATTAGCTGGAAGATGGGTTGTCATTGGCTTGATAAATGGCCAGATAGCGCTGAGGGCAGCAATAAAAAGCAACGTTCCCCCAATAATTAAGCCTCCAGTAGCCATATCGAGAATAGGAAGGATCATTGCGGTGATCATACTGAAAAGACTGAGCAACATCATGATTTTCTGAGATTTAAAATCCGCTTGGAAATCGCTATCTGCAGGATTGAAAAAATCACCTATTCCAAATGCAGTAATTATACCTTCTATCACAGAGATTATCCCATCTAAAAGAGATGAAATACGCGCTTTGATGCTTGGAGATATTTTTTTCTCTGTCATTTGAAGATAGAGTTTAGCTTCTTCAAACATACCTTTTGCTTCTTTAAGAGGATCTTCTATGTCTGTCTTAACTGCTTTTTGCAATTTTGCAAGAGGAATTACTGTGGCAAGTCGATCTAAGAATTTAACAGGGTCTGTAATGCAAGCTTCATTTACCATCTCTGTAAAAAATTGCTTCAACACTTTTGTCAAATCTACAGGAGAAATTTCATTTAGCTTCTTCACAAGATCACTGTCAGGTCTAAAGAAATATCCTGTATTGATTTTTTTCATTCGCTGTAAAATGTCTGTAGATTCCGCAGAAAGAACAACATTTGGGACATATTGAACGCCCTTTAGACCCTCATTAATTTGATTAATATTCATAAACC
>JACCVN010000045.1 GCA_013698165.1 Parachlamydiaceae bacterium
ACCCATGGCGATGGCTATAACCTCTTGTACATTTGCAATGTTTAAACCATAACGAGCTAGTAAGTTTCGATTAAGGTCTATTGTTAGTACCTCAAGGCCAGAGGACTGTTCAATTTTAACATCAGAAGCGCCGGGAATTACTTTTAAAACCTTTTCAATTTTTCCAGCGGATTCTAAAAGGACTTGCATTTCATCGCCAAAAATCTTTACAGCGACGTCACTTCTTACACCAGAAATCAGTTCATTAAATCGCATTTGGATTGGTTGAGTAAATTCATAATTATTACCAGGTAACTCTTTTAAGGCTTTTTCAACGCTTTTAACCAATTTCATACGAGATAGACTAGGATCTGGCCATTCAGACCTTGGTTTCAAAATAGCAAACGCATCTGTAACACTTGGAGGCATTGGATCTGTTGCAATTTCAGCTGTACCGATTTTTGCAAAAGTCTCTTTGACTTCTGGAAATTCTTGTAGTTTTTTTTCAACAATATCTTGCATACTTACTGCTTGAGTCAAGCTTATTCCAGGTATCCTTAAAGCATGTATAGCCAAATCGCCTTCATCAAGACTCGGTAGAAACTCTGCGCCCATTCTGCTTGCCAATACTAAACAAACCGCGACAAATATTAGTGCGCCAAGTACGACTATATAGCGGAAAACTAGGGCCGCTTTTAATAAAGGTTCATAAATTCTTTTTGCCAATCTAATAATCAAACTTTCCTTTTCTGAAATCTTTTTGCTTAAAAATGTAGCAATGCCAGCTGGAATAAAGGTTAAGGATAATATGAGTGCACCCGTAAGTGCTAAAAGCACTGTATAAGCCATCGGGTGGAACATCTTACCTTCTACTCCAGAGAGAGTTAGAATAGGTAAATAAACCACCATGATAATGAGTACTCCAAAAATGCTCGGCCGAATAACTTCATTTGTGGCATCTATAACAACAGAATAGCGTTCATTCTTATTTAAGGATCTGCTTAGCTTTTGTTGTTCTTCAGCAAGCCTACGTAAACAGTTTTCAACAATGATGACTGCCCCATCAACAATAATACCAAAATCAAGTGCTCCTAAACTCATCAAATTTCCACTGATCTTATAATATTCCATTCCACTTATTGTAAAAAGCATGGATAGGGGAACGACTAAAGCTGTGAGAATTGCAGCCCTGATATTGCCCAAAAGAATGAATAGGACCAATATAACTAATAATGCACCTTCCAAAAGATTATTTTTTACTGTTTCAATTGTGGAGTCGACCAATGTTGTTCTGTCATAAACCGGCTTGGCAATTACCCCTTTAGGCAATGTTTCGTTAATTTTTTTTATTTTCTCCGCTACAGAATAGGAAACAGCTCGGCTATTTTCACCTATAAGCATGAACACAGTACCCAAAACAACTTCTTCGCCATTTGATGTTGCTGCACCGGTTCTTAATTCTTCTCCCAAAATGACATCAGCTACGTTTTCGATATAGATTGGAATTCCATCTGAACTTTTCACTACAATCTTACGTATATCCTCCAAATCTTTTACGCGACCTGGGGATCGAATTAAGTATTGGTGACCATTTCTTTCAATATAACCTGCACCTATGTTTGAATTGTTTTCTAATACAGCTTTAACAATATCATTCAACCCTAATCCATAAGCTGTTAGCTGATCAGGATAGGGGGTAATATGAAATTGCTTTCTATAACCGCCTATAGAGTTTACGTCCACGACACCGGGCGTATTTCGCAATTGGGGTTTAATAATCCAATCCTGAATCGTTCTTAATTCCGTTGAAGTATACTTTTTTTTCTGAAGATTGGGATTTACTTCTTTAACAGTATACATAAAAATCTCACCAAGCCCAGTAGCTATAGGACCCATTATTGGAGTAATGTCATCTGGAAGTTTACTTTTAATTTCTTGCAATTTTTCATTAATTAATGGTCTAGCAAAATAAACATCTGTTCCATCTTTAAATACAACAGTGACTTGTGAAAGACCATATCTCGATATTGATCGTGTATAATCAAGAAAAGGTAGGCCTGACATCAATGTCTCTATGGGGAAGGTGATCCTTTGTTCTACTTCTAGAGGGGAAAACCCGGGTGCCTCAGTATTAATTTGCACCTGAACATTTGTAATATCTGGGACAGCATCAATGGGAAGACGTTGATAATTATAAACTCCTAAGGCGATCAATATGAAGACCCCTAAAAATGTAATCCAACTGTGTTCAATCGAATATTTTATGATTTTATCAAGCATAATTTAGAATGCTTTTTTAATGTTCATGTTTTGCCCCAGATTTTTCTAAATCAGCCTTAAGGATGAAGCTATTTTCGGACACATACCGATCCCCAGAATGTAATCCAGAAATAATTTCCACCCACTCTCTATTTTTTCTCCCTAGTTGTACAGGTACGATTTCAAATAGGTTGCCAACAGATATAAACACAACATCCCATTCTCTAAATGTTTGTAAAGCTCCACTTTTTACAGCAAGTGGAATAGATTCATTTTCAACAGTGATATCTCCAGAAATAAATATCCCTGGTTTCCAAACTTTATTGGGGTTAAACAGTATTGCTCTCGCTACAACGCTTTGAGTGCTTTCATGACCCAGTGGAGAGATATATGATATAGTTGACTGCTGCTTTAAGCTGACATCTAGGTTTGAAACCTCAATTGGATCTCCAACATGCACGTGAGATAGATCCTGACGATAGACATTAAAATCAGCCCAGACTGAGCTAAGATCTGAAATAACAAATATATTTTCTTGTCCAGATATGTACATGCCAAGATTGATATTTTTTTTTATAATTAGACCATTAATTTCAGATTTGACTTCATAATTTTGTAAACTTTCATTGCTCTCGATTATAGCAAGGACATCACCTCTACGTACATAATCACCAAGCTTTTTATTAACAGCTTTCACAATGCCTGAGAAGCGTGGATTTATATATACTGTAAGCTCTTCATTGGGAATTATTTTTCCCATCACATCTAGCTTGATTTCTAAATTTATTGGCCCAGCTTCTTCAATTGTAATTTTATTGGCTTTAATTGCTTCTGGAATAAGTTCAATGCGTCCTTCATATGACTCATACTCCCATTCATAGGTTTCATTCTTGAAAGTGGCAATAATTCTAACTTTAAAAGAATGAGGTTCAGAAGCTTCTACTGTACTTTCCAGGTAATCTTCTTTTTTTCTAAATGGTATTTTTTCTACACGATTGATTCGTTCCAATTCCATTTCATACATTATCTCAGAGGGGTTTATAGTGATTCCATATTCATAAAAATAAATTCTGAAAATGGGTGGCACACCTTCTGGTTCAAAGATAGTCACTTCGACTTGAAAGTTATCCTTTTCTAAAAGCCTACCCCTTTGAGGCCCCTTTTTGATTTTTTCTGCATGGTCATGAATTTCTGGAGAAGAAGGGGATTCATTACGTTCATTAATAAATAGATGTTTGAAATAAATAAATCCGAGAATAGCTAAAATGATAATAATGAGAAGGAAAACTAGATTTGCCCATTGCTGATTTTTCATGTCTTACTCACATTGCACGTTAATAATAGCTTTAGATCCGGTTAATCCTTCAAGCTGTGCTAGAGCTTTATGATACTCTCCAATAGCGTGAAGATATCGAATTCTATTTGTCCGATAAGTCCTTTCTGTTTCCAGTAATTCTAAATAGTTGTATCGGGCTAATGTATATCATTTATAACTAAAATTATAAGCTCTTTGAGCCGCTGGAAGCACAATATTCTTAAGAAGATTTAACTCGGAAAATACCGTTTGAATTGTTGAATATGAGTTATTTAGCTCGGTATATAGCTTTGTCCATATAACTTCTCTTTCTTTTTCTAACTTCTCTAAGTTCTCATAAGCTTCCCAAATCCTTCCTTGGTTACGATCGCTTACGGGAATTGGAATATAAAATCCTACCACCCAAACCCATTTTTTTGCTTCATTTAGATATCGTGGACCCCCTCTCAAGTTTAAATCTGGATAGGCTTTACTTTTTTCCAAAGCGACCCTAGCTGTTCGTATATTATCTTCAAAATATGAAAGCACTATTTGCGGATGCTCTTGAATTAATCCTCCCATCTCCTCAAGCGAAATAACTTCAGCTGTCCAATCTAAATCACCATCAACCATATACGCGCCACTGTTTGTGTCATTCCATTGAGCTGATAGCTTATTTTTTGCAGTTTTAAGGTCATTATGGGCATTTTTAAGATCAATCATGGCAGTAGTTAATAAAATTGTAAAATTTGATTCTTCAATTACAGATGCCTTACCTGCCTTTATACGTTTATCGACGATAGTTGAAAATCCTTGAAGGTTTTTTAAATTTTTTTCATAAAAAGCAATTTTTTGCTGACTTGTTAATACATCAATAAACAACAAAGTTGTATCTACAAAGAGTTGCCTTTTTCTCACTTCATACTCTAAAGTGACCCTGTCCCGTTCAGTTTTTGAAAGTTTAAGTCTTGCGTTGCGTTTACCTCCAAGCTCAATCAGTTGGCTTAGTAATAAGGTCGTTTGCATGAAAATGGGAGCCCCTAAATTTTCCGTTTCGGTATCTAATGCTGGATTGGGACGAAAGCCTGCTTGTAAAATTCTCGCTTCACTGGCACGTATATCATAATTAAAGGAGCTAAGCTCGGAATTATTTAATAAGGTCAGCGCTAATGCATCTGCAAGGGTATGAGAAGTTTGTGCACAAAGTGCTTGGCAAAAGAATGATGATAAAAGAAAATTCCACAGAATAAATTTTACCATTGGTACATGCACCTGAGGGTTAAAGGAAAAGCCAACTTCAATGTTTATAGTCTTTTTTATAAAAATACAATATATATTACACATTGGCATACGCAGGTTGAAACCTTGCTTGGTCTTCATCCATATTAAACCCGATCTGTGATATTTGACAGACCAGATCAGGCATGCGAAGCTGCAAAAAATCACACAGCCTTTTTAAGTAGCGGATTCTATAATTTTTTTGTGTCTAGTACCACTTAAAATCCTAAAGTCGAGTAAGGGACAATAAGGTAAATACTTCTACGCATGCAGACAGCACTATTTTTAAAAATTCAACAAGAAAAAGACCACCTGGTGATGTTGGTCGGCAGTATCTCTCCATCGGTCCGAGCTTTAAAGGTAATAGATGGCACCGCGGGAAAAGTAAGCATTTCAGATCTGATTGCCTATCAAATTGGATGGGGTAAATGCCTCATTCGATGGTATGAGGCAGGAATTGAGGGCAAAATTCCTGAAATGCCTGGAGAAGGTTTTTCTACTTGGGATTATAACGCTGTCGCCAAGCACTTCTATCAGAGGTACACCTACGACACATCTGAACAACAGATTTCAGTATTTCATGAAGTGGTTTCACGCATCTTGGAGATCACCCAAGCTGAATATCAAAAAGGGAATCTTGATCGCCTTGGTGTTTGGCCATGGTGCACTCTCTCTTCCGGAAAACAATGGCCATTAAGTAAATGGATCCAGGTCAACACGGTGGCACCTTATAAACGCGCAATTAAGCTTATAAAGAAAACAAAGTTGTAGAACTTTTCAATAGCTATGACGTTAGTATAGAATATAAGGAAGCAAACCACGGGGCTTTGACGCAGATATAGTCGAAAATACTACCTTAACAGTGTACTAGCCACGGGCTTATGTAGTTACCTCATTCAATTGACTTAAGTCTCGATCATATACTCTTTTCATGGTATCATCCTCTCTCCCAATAAGGTAACAAGAAAATCAATGAGATTAAGAATGAAAATTATTATTTTAGCCTTGTACGTGCTACTTTCAACAACAATCTCAGCGGAAATTCACGAAATTCATCATTTTAGCGAATTCGAGGACGCCATAGCGCCTCTTAAAAGCACAGAATGGCTTCTTTTTGACATTGACTATACGCTTACAGAACCCTCTCACCCTGCACTTCAAATGGGTGTTATTAGACAGAACAAACAACGTTTTCGAGATGAGCAAGCAAAATTTACTACTGCACAAAAGCAGCTTGTTCCTGTGGTGATGATTACACAAGCTGCAAGTCAATTAACCGATCCTTCTATTCCAATGCTGATTCAAAAGTTGCAGGATCAAAATATCCCCATTTTAGGTTTTACAGCTATTGATACTTCAGTCTTGCCACAGATTGGTTCAATACCTGCCTGGAGATTCAATGAACTCAAAAATCTTGGCATCAATTTTAATTCGCATAGCGGCCCTTTTCCAAAAGAAAGCTTGGAATTTTCCGATTTGCCGTCATTTCGCGGCACCTTCCCAATATATGAAAATGGTATTCTCTATTGTAATGTTAGCCCTTCAAAAGGTGCTGTGCTGGCTGCTTTTATGGATTATGTTGCTCTAGAGCCCTCCAGAGTCATTTTAATTGATGATACATTAGAAAATTTACAAAGCGTTGAAGAAAAGCTAGCAATATCGGGAATCCCTTTTCTTGGCATACACTTTAAAATACAACACGATAATGTAAATCTCCCAAAAGTTACAGATGAGGAGTGGAACTCAGTATGGGAAAAAATCCGGCAAAGAGTTGAGCTTATTATTCCTGCTCTTAAGTAAGGGAAATGCAACCAAACTTTGGGCGTCGGGATGTGAACTGCTTAGAGTATCTAACTGAAATTTCAACTGGAATTTCCTTTTGAAATTTGTTCTGGACGAAAATTTGCTTATTACATATAATTAGTTAAAATAGGAATTTTATGTATTCAGTTATCAACTTACATTTTTCTTTTTCTAGTTGGCATCTTGTTATGTCCAATATGTCCTGCTTTATGTGCGCCTAGCACATTTTCACTTTATTTGTTTTCATTTTTATCCTTAATTACAGTAAACAAGAGTCGCAGAACTAATATGTTGTATATATTTGATTTTTTTATTTTCTTATTCCCTTTCATAATGCCCATCTCCATGCGCAGCTAGCGCAATACTATTTTATCAATACATTCATACAAGTCTTAGTGTCAAATTCAAGCTTCTAAAAGTGGTTAAAAGTTGATTTTAAATGTCTTTTAATATATAAAATATGAAAATAAGGAGTCTTTTAATTATGTTACGTGAATCGTGGCGCAATCGCGCAGGTTTTGCCTTAGCGGCTATAGGGTCAGCTGTCGGGTTGGCTAGCATCGTACGTTTTCCCTATCTCGTTGCCGACCATGGGGGAGCTGCTTTTATCTTCGTCTACCTACTAAGCGTTTTTATTATCGGGATACCGATTTTAATTTCTGAGATCACGCTCGGACGTGCAACTCAAAGAAATTGCTATGAGGCTTTTGTCGATAAAGGGAAAAGCCCCTTCTGGAAAGGAGCTGGAGCCTGGGTCTTATTAACCGCTTTATTGGTTAGCGCTTTCTATAGTGCCTTGTCGGGATGGATCCTTGGATATTTAGTCGAGGCTGTCTTTGATCGTTTACAGCCATTGCATACTTCGGAACTGGCAACGTCCCACTTTAAAGAGCTCTTGAGAACCCCTTTATGGGGATTAGGCTATCACTTTGTTTTTCTTGGCATTAGTGTTGCCTTGGTCTATTCAGGACTGCGGAAGGGGATTGAAAGAGGATGTAAAATCCTCATGCCTTTTCTATTTTTGACTTTGCTTATTTTGGTCGTTAAGGGCCTTAGTTTAGATAATGCCTCAAATGCTTTAGAGTATCTATTTAAGCCTGATTGGAGCTTGATTACGCCAGGTGTCATCTTGATGGCGTTAGGACAGGCATTTTTCACTCTAAGCTTGGGGCAAGGCACAATGATTACGTATGGCAGCTATTTGCCTAAAGACTCTCCCTACGTGGGCAGTTGCATCGCAGTCGCTTTATCAGTGATAGCCGTTTCAATATTGTCCTCTATTGCAGTCTTTACAATTATTTTTTCGGCAAACATGACTCCCGAAGGTGGTTTGGGTTTAATGTTTCAGACGCTACCCGTCGTATTTAGTAACATGGGTGGCGGCCATATTTTAGCGGTTAGCTTTTTTGTTCTGGTTACCCTTGCAGCCCTTACCTCGGAAATCTCAGTATTGGAACCTATCATCGCTTATCTGGTGGATAATCGTGGATGGAAAAGGAAGAATGCCGCTTTAGCAGCAGGCACCATGGCGTTCGTCATTGGGGTTCCCTGTGCTTTGTCGACGAGCTTGCTCTCTGACTGGACTCTTTGGGGGAAAAATATTCTCGAGCTTTTTGATTTGTTTGCCACAACCCTTTTGGTCCCAATAGGTGGACTTTTAGGCGTTCTGCTAGTCACTTGGCGCTGGGGCTTTTCCTCAGCTTTCAAGGAACTGAAGCATGGTACGATGGTGAAATATCCCATAGGTTATTTGTACCTAAAGATATGCTTAAAATACATAGCTCCCGCTTTGATTGTGATCATTTTTTTCAGTAACCTGAGCCTATTTTAAAACTAACTATACTGCGCAGTGCTAACACCCCTCCCGAGAGGCAATTGCAAAAGCTTGACCTCTCGGGAATCGATTCTTTCTGAAAAATAAATTCTATTTTTCCACGGAAGCAGTTCTAGGCTCGATAAGACTTCAAGTCCCAGATTAGATTTGTCAATTTAACATCATTTTTTTAAAAGTGAATTTTAGATACCTTTTAGAGGAGGATCTAAGCAATTGCCCCGAATGGGGCTAGTTGTGTAAAGCCCATATTTGTGTTAGCAACGAAATTCGAAGGGGAAAATTTATATTTAAAAAGAGTAAAGATTAAATAATTGATAAAGAATTTCGTGCTTTGAACTTCCTGGTAGCTTCACAAGCCGCCCCTTCGGGACTTACATTCAAATATTTCCTACCCATAGTTTGCCCCTATGGGGCTACACTATGGGCTTTACACAATTAGCCCCATTCGGGGCAATTGCATAAGTGCCAATAAATAAATTTAATTTTTTTATTGCAAAAAAAAAGGCACCACAGGGTACCATGAGGCTTCTAATACGCTCAAAACCCAAGGAGCCAAAATGTCTATTAAGGATAGTTTATCAAAGTTTTGGGAAAACATTCAATACAAGCTTTTCCCAGAGACGCAGCAGCCTATATTTTAAGCAGATCGCTAGAAGCAGATTCATCGATTATATTGCCTTGAAATAAGATTGTCTTTATTGTCCATTTAGTTCTTTTAGTCCATTTCGTCCATGTCGTCCATTTTTATTATGGGTTGATAGATGATTCCATATCCACTCCAGTCGCTGATTGCAGTGATTATTTTTTCTCTGGTTCATCTTTTTGCTGATAGAGCGCGCCAGCTTAATTTTAATTTGCAAAGTCACTTTTTATCTACCGGAAGTGGAATCGCTCTAGCCTATATTTTTATAGACTTACTCCCTAAATTATCAAAAAATGAAAGTGCCGTTAGTGGAACACTAAAAAAGATTTTTCCTTATTTGGAACATCATGTCTATGTGATGGCTTTACTGGGATTTTTACTGTTTTTTGCCGTAGATCGTTCTCAAACACTCTTACGAAAACAATCAGTTTATTATGTGCTCTCTTTATGCTCTTATGCCCTTTTAAATTTTTTGATCGGTTATGCGATTGTCGATAAAGATGATCCTGAGGTTAGGCCACTCGTCTTGTTTACTTTTGCCATCGCTCTTCACTACTTTTTGAATGATTATTCTCTTACAGAAGTACATGGTGAGCAATATAACAAGTTTGCAAAATGGATATTAATCGCAAGTTTATTTCTGGGATGGCTTATAGGTTCAAATTATCAGCTTTCAGCTGCCGGAGTAGCATTAATGAGTGCATTTATTGGCGGAGGAGTCATCATGAATGTGACGCGGCATGAACTTTCTGATGACAATCCTCACAGTTTAAAAGCCATTCTCATATCGGCAATTATTTACACAGTCATTTTGCTTACTCTTGGAAGTCCAAATTCACATGAGTAAACACGAACTTAGTTAAGCTGCGAACTGTTTTATTGTTTTGTGCAGGATTTTGAGCTCATCCATTAACTTAGCAAACGATTCTAATGAAATCGTTTGTTGAGCATCTGAAACGGCCTGATCAGGTGAAGGATGCATTTCAATGATGATGCCATCGGCTCCAGCAACAAGAGAAGCTCTTGCCATGGGGGCTACAAGTGACCGGATACCTGTTCCGTGGCTTGGATCCACCATAATAGGTAAGTGAGTCATCTCTTTCAGTACAGGCACAGCGTTTAAATCGAGTGTATTTCTAGTATGCACCTCGAAGGTGCGGATGCCTCTTTCACATAGTATCACGTTGGGATTGCCTTCGCTCAAAATATATTCCGCTGCCATGAGAAGATCTTGGTACGTTGCTGAAAACCCTCTTTTTAAAAGGATGGGCTTCTTGAGTTTTCCTAGCTCTTTTAGGAGATTAAAATTTTGCATATTTCTTGCCCCTACTTGCAAAATATCAATATAGTTATCAAAAAGAGGAATTTGAGAGATTTCCATGACCTCTGAAATCGTTAGAAGATCATGTTCGTTTCCGGCTTTTTGTATGAGCTTCAATCCCTCTTCCTTCATGCCTTGAAACTCATAAGGGGAAGTTCTAGGTTTAAAGGCTCCTCCTCGAAGGGCTTGGGCCCCTGACTCTTTCACAGCTTTAGCGCAGGCTTGAATTTGCTCTTCAGATTCTATCGAACAGGGGCCTCCGGCAATAAAAAGGGACCCTCCACCAATCTCAACATCTTTAATTCGAATGACTGTGTCCTTATTTTTATACTGGCGGCTTGCGAGTATAAAACGTGTTTTTAAAGCATGAACTTTTTGCACGCCAGGAAGATGCTCAAATTCTTTAAACTGAACTTGGTCTGTGATACCTCCTACAATCGCCAATTTTCCTTGGGAAGAATGTTCAACCCGAAATCCCATTTTTTGCAGGCGGCCAACCAATATTTTTCCTTCTTGAAGAGTTGTTCCTGAATTTAATTCAATTAACATAAGTTCACCTTTTTGTTTAGAAAATTTCCACAGAAATCGATAAAATTTTTAATCAGTTTTTGCCCTTCCGTGGTCATAATAGACTCTGGATGAAACTGAAAACTAAAAATGGGTAACGTTTGATGTGAAAGGGCCATCACATTGCCTGCAACATCTTCTGCTTCTACTTTCAACTCGCTGGGAAGATCATTATGCTCTACAATTAGCGAATGATACCTACCAGCTTTGAATGGGAGGGATACACCTTTAAATAAGGAACCTCTAAAATGAAAGATCAAACTATCCTTTCCATGCAAAATTTCCTTTGCGTTAACGACCTCGCCTCCAAAGGCTATGCCGATGGCTTGATGCCCCAAACAAACACCAAGGATAGGCAGTTTCTTCCCAAGCTTTTGGATGACCTCAATGCAAATGCCAGCATCTTCAGGACGACCAGGCCCTGGTGAAATCACAATCCCTTTTAGATCCATTTTCTCGATTTGCTCGATTGATATTTGATCATTCCTTACGACGTGAACTTTCTCATTTTGCATAGAAAATGCTTGAGAGAGGTTATGCGTAAAACTGTCGTAATTATCTATTAATAAAATCATTTTACATTCCTTCTGCTAATTCTAATGCTTCTACAACACTTCTTGCTTTATGCAGGGTTTCTTCCACTTCTTTCTCGGCCACCGAATCCAGAACTATTCCTGCGCCTACTCGGATCTCTACTTTTGAACCGCGAATGAAGGCTGTACGAATTGCAATGCAACTCATTAAATTGCCTTGTTCATCTAAGGTCACAATAGCTCCTCCATAGAGACTTCGGCGTGAAAGTTCCAGCCTATCAATGATTTCCATTGCACGAATTTTTGGAGCTCCTGACAATGTTCCTGCAGGAAATGAAGCTTTAAATGCATCAAGAGAGTGGAAAGAAGGGGCTAGCTGACCTGTTACTCGTGAGACAATATGGCTTACATGGGAATATGACTTCACAGTCATGTATTCGGCAACGTGAACCGTACCAGCCATTGCCAAAGAACCGACATCATTGCGCGCAAGATCAACAAGCATCACATGCTCTGCAGATTCCTTTGGACATGTTAAAAGCTCTAAAGGATTTTGACCTTTAGGACATGTCCCTGCAATTGGCATCGATTCGATGATTCCATCTTGAACAGAAATCATGAGCTCTGGCGAAGCACCCACAATGGCAAAATCATTTTCCTCAAAAAGGAAATGATAGGGCGAAGGGGATACATGACGAAGGGCTCGATAGATATCAAATGGACTGGCGCTGACTTCTGCATGTAAAGTTCTCGATAGAACTACTTGAAAAATGTCACCTGCGATGATATGTTTTTTAGCTTCTACAATCATTTCAATAAATTTTTCTTTCTTCACATCTGACTGAAAGTCAATCGCTTTAGGTGTTTTAAACGGTAGTAAGCGTACAGGCTCAAAACAACGGGAAAGGATGGATTCTAAGTCTTCTTCCGTACCCTCGTGCGTGCAAATGACTTTTTGCTTGTCATGGTAAAAAGTGATGATTGTTTTATAGAGTCGAAAAAAAAAGTCGGGAACATTTTTTGAGGGATGCCTATCTGGAATGGCCTCTTTCAATCTTATGGCGTCATAAGTTATAAATCCAAATGTCCGTCGATCTTTACTAAATTGTCTTAAGGCTTCATAAGGGTCGCCGACAAATTTTCTTTTTTCTCCATACAGCTCTATTTCGATTTGCTGCCCAATAACTTCAAAAATCCCAATAGGTTCAATCCCGATAAATGAGGTTTTTCCATGACCTTTTTCATAAGCGGACTCAAGAATACAAGAACCTTTCCCACCAAGGTTTTTATAAACAAGCATGGGCGTCAAACTGTCAAAGGATAGTTCTTGCCGAATCATTCTTTCTTTCATTTTTTCTCCTAAACCCTTGGGTCTCTGCCACATTTTGATTTAAACTCTAGCTCTAAACTGTAATGCTACAGCATTACACAATTACTGGCAAGACTAAAGTTTATTTGCCATCAAAGACAAAGACGCAAACGTAGCAGGCGGCTACATTTTTCGTAAAAAATGGCGTCTTGCGTGGCACTCCAACAGGTAACATCAGTTGGTGCCTTTTATTTCATTATGCTATTTTCAGCTGCTGCTGTTGATTATTGAGCAAAAAAGATGTTCTTGAAAAAAAGGGATTTAAATCCCGAATTTACCTTACAGTGTACTAGGTAACTGATAAAGACCAAGCTGGACATTGGAATTATGGAAATTAATCTTTAGTAGTATCATAGAGGTTATTAATGGAAGGTCCGGTTATGACATGTCCACATCCATCAAAACGAGACCCGTGTAAAGGGCAATCCCAGCTTTTTTCTGCATGATTCCATCTTACACAACCTCCTAAATGAGGACAAAAAGCTGAACTGATGTGAATTTTATTTTGATTATCTTTATAAACAGCGATTTTTTTTATACCCTTTCTTAAAATAATTCCATTATCTGCAGCTAATGCATCGACTTTTTTAATTTCTCCGGGAGTAAACCAATCTTTTAATTGGATGATAGAATTGAGATTTTCTTGGATAAATTTTGAGGCGGTAGAACATGTTTTACGGGACGGTTCATAAAGCTTTTTCCAGAGATTCTTCTTTCCTAAGATAAGGTCTGGTAATAAAATCGCAGCAATGGTCCCATGAGTCATTCCATTCCCCGAATCTCCTGTTGCAATATAAATATTTTTGTCCCCCGGGTTCAGTCCGATAAATGCTAAAGAATCTACTGGTTCAAAGACTTGACCAGACCAACGATATTCAATTTTATCTATCATTGGAAAACGCTTTTTAGCCCAAACTTCTAGATGATCATATATTGAATTATTTGCTGGGCCTTGTCCTGTTTTATGATCTTCTCCACCGACCACTAACCATTCTAAGTTAGAATCAATAAGATTTTTTTGAATTCTTATGTAATGATATGGATCGAGCGTATCCCAGTAAAGACCTTTTTGAATAGATCCTTTGGGCACTGAAGCAGCTATAACATAAGTGCGGTAGGCAGATTGCTTAGTATGAATATAGAAGCGATTGTTGACTGGAGTGCAAGTGGCTACAATGACTGAATGAGCTCTAATTTCTGCACCCAATGATGTCTTCACTAAGCAAGGAGAACCATCTTCAATATTTGTTACATGGGTGTGACTAAAAATTTTTCCCCCATGTTTTAAGACAGCTTTTATAAGACCTTGAAGATATTTTAAAATGTGAAACTGCGCTTGCCTAGGAAATTGTAAGCAGGGACCGGTATCGAATGAAGAACTAAAAGGGGCTCTAGCCACCTTATGAAGTTCCATACCTGTTTTTTTTACAGCAATAAATTCTTTATCCAATATTTCATTAGATTCTTCAGGTGGAACAAATAGATAGCCATCAACTCTTTCGAAATCACAATCGATTTCTTCTTCAACAACAATTTTTTCAATGTAATCCACGGCTGCAGAATGGCTTTCTGCCGCTAGCCGAGATCCTTCTTCTCCAAATATTTTTTCCAAATCATAATAACGATCATCCAAAACCCATGTTAAGTGAGCAGTTGTACGTGCTGTTTGTCCTCCACCAACAGTCCCTTGATCTAAGACAACCACGGATTTTCCCTGCTTTGCTAGCGTGTAAGCGCAAGTAAGCCCAACAATTCCAGCACCAACAATACAAACATCTGCATTTAAGTTAGTTTCTAAAGGAATGAAAGAAGGAACTGGAATTTCCATCCAAAGAGACTTGGAAAAACCAGAATTATTGCTTATTGTGGTATCATTGTTAAGTTTTGATTGCGTCATAAGGCTCTTTTTTTTATGTATTTCAAATATCATTCTTGTAATTTATTCTCTCATTTCGAATAACCGAACCTTAAAAAAATGAAGATTAAATGTAAAAGATAAATTTATCTAGCCATTTTTTTCATCATTTTTCTGGGGTGGTTGTTTATTTTATGTTATGCTATTTTAATAGAAATTTTAATGGGCGCCGGTATCCATGATCCTTGAAACAGAAAGACTTATTTTACGTGAATTTAGCATGGACGATCTGCATGCATTTGCTTCTCTAATGGCTGACCCGGAAGTGATGCGATTTTCTCTAAGTGGTCCAATGTCTAAAGAAAAGGCAAAGGAGTATTTGCAAACTAGAATATTGGACCACTATGCCAAATATGGATATGGACTTTATGCGGTCATCTTGAAAGAAGACAATCAATTAATTGGTCAAATTGGTCTGATCTCTCAAAACATTGATGGTGTAAGCAAGACTGAATTGGGATACCGCCTTCATACCCGGTATTGGGGCCAAGGACTTGCCACGGAAGGCTGTCTAGCAGTGTGTCAGTATGCTTTTGAGAAATTAGGAAAGGTGGATCTTATTTCAATTATTGACCCTCAAAATACACGCAGTCTTGAAGTAGCTAAGCGAGCCGGCATGATAATGTTAAAAGAAGCTTCTTTTTATAATATCCCTGTACATATTTATACAATTAAAGCCTCTGGCAAAACTCAAAATGTCATTATCAGACAACTTCTAGAAGCAGACATCGACAAGCTTGCTCGTACTTTCACTTTTCCTTGGTCGGATTTCGATTCGACTGCAAAGCATTGGCAGCAATCCTTTAAAGAGCAACAAGAGGGTATTCGCACCATTTGTGTTTTAGAAAGGCAACGACAATTTTTGGGTTATGGAAGTTTGCTCCGAGAGTCCCACTACCCTTTTTTCAAAGAAAAAGGCATTCCTGAAGTCAATGCCATATGGGTTGATGAGCATAGCAGAAGGCAGGGATTAGCAAAAAGACTTATCGAGCATATAGAAAACATGGCTCGTTCCGAAGGATATAAAACCATGGGTATCGGAGTTGGACTCTACAAAGATTATGGCGCAGCCCAAAGGCTTTACTATAAAATGGACTATCAGCCCGATGGAAATGGGATTACTTACAAAGGCGATCGGGTAGTTCCTGGGTCTCAGCATCCTGTAGACGATGACTTACTTATTTGGCTGACTAAAAGTTTATAGGAGCCAGCATTCATGAAAGTCGCAGGGGTTAATGAGATTGAAAAGATAAATCCTGAAATCAGTTTTGAAGCACTTAATGAAACCCATTTACGATCAACAAACCACGGGAGCTTTCACGCTAGAAATAGTCGAAAAGTCTACCTTGACAGTGTACTTGAGGTTGGTCCAAAAGTCCCATAGCCGCGAATGCAGCAGCAGCAGATTGCCACAGGCTAGGGTGTTGTTTTTGTAGCTTTTTTAGATTTAAATTCACATGAATCTAAGCTTTTTTGAATTTTGAAGTCATATGATAGTATACGGTTTTTAAGAATTGAGTTACGAGCAACAAACACCCCCAGATGGGGGTGTGGGCAAGTAGCCCAATGTCGTTAAGTTAAGGAATAAGCATCTATGATTTAAGAGTTTAGATTTGTGAATAAGCGCATTCTTGCCATCAATCTGGCGATTTTCATGTGGCCTCCTGCATCTCGAAATAGGCAGATTAAACGCTTGTTGACTCCTGTTGAGAGACGCAGCAGGACACATGAAAATTGCCGCATTCGCGGCTAGAACACGCTTATTTTCAAATCTAAACTCTTAAATCACAAATATTTATCTCTTAACTTAATGACATTGGGCAAGTAGCCCAGGGGAAGCGAAGCGCACCCCTGGGTAAATACAATTCAAGATTGCACCCCTGAAAGGGGTGCGGGAGGGCGGTCAGATTTGTTTCTAGTGATACGTTATTGCCCACACCCCTTTCAGGGGTGTAATCCTTTTGTTAAAGGACCCAGGGCCGCGCTTCGCTTGCCCTGGGCTACAGGCCCAATGTCGTTAAGTTAAGGAATAAGCATCTATGATTTAAGAGTTTAGATTTGTGAATAAGCGCATTCTTGCCATCAATCTGGCGATTTTCATGTGGCCTCCTGCATCTCGAAAT
>JACCVN010000047.1 GCA_013698165.1 Parachlamydiaceae bacterium
AGGACCAAGTGAAAGACCATCTTGTTGTCTTGTGAGGCTTTCTGGATTTAAATCACTTTCTCCAAGATCTTTCAAAGTATAATGTAATATTAATCTCGGTGTTTGCTCAACAAGAACTTTATGCGGGGTATCGGCGCTTAAGGTTAAAGTTGTTGCCAAAAGTACACTCAAAAATTTCAACGGAAAATCACTCAACATTTCGACCTCATGAAGTAGGATCAGCTAAAAACACATGTACTTTTCCATTGTGCATCCCATAGCCAACTATCTGTCCTTGATCATTTACTGAAGTGGCTTCCAATAGTACCCATCCTTCCAAAGTTTGTGGATCTATTAATTCAGACAGTGCAATCGGAAGTTTATCAGGTTCACGAACCATAGCCTTTCCTTCATACGATCCCACCAGCAGGTGCCGGCTATTGGCAGCCGCTAGACGCATCCCTCTTAAATCGACCATTTGCACCTTTGCATGATTTGGTTCCCAGCGAAAAGCGTAATATTGACGTCCTTTTTCATTTTCATCATTTTGGTGGCGAATCCAAAAAGTCCCGTAAATGGTATCGTCTTCTGTCAAAATAATATCAGAAAATTCCACCCACCCCTTAGGGACTAAGGCATTGCGATATTTTCTTAATGTTTCCAAGCCAGCTTGATCATGCCATAGAAAAGGTACCTTGTCTGTGGCATCATCTGTGATTCCGGCGATTGAACCTTTCTGGTTAATCTCTTTAGCGATGCCCGTAATCTGCAACCCTTTCTCAGCGCCTAAGAGATGAAAACCCTTTTCCATGGTCCACACATAAGGTCTATTTCGGCCATCAATTTTCTTATAGCCAATGAAAATTCCATTATCGTTGTAACCTGTAAAAGATACATTTGGCTGGAATGGATCGATTGTCTGGATATGATTGCGTACGGCACCATATCCCTTCTGCGTCAAGGGCCACAGCATCCATTCTTGTGAATCATTTCCACGGTTAAGCGTGACGAGCAAGTCCCCTTTTGCATTGATACCATGTACATGGATCATAATCCCATTTATCCTGGGAGTGTATTCCCACTTCTTTGAGGGAATTACTGCAAAGCCCCCACTAAGTGTATTTCCAATAACTTGACCCTGCTGGTTGATGATAGGGGCATGAGTAAGTTTTGACGGCAAATTGGTCAGCATAGATGCATCAAGCTGTGTATCCGCAATTTCAATAAGTCGATACTTGGACACAATATGTGGAAGATGTTCTGCATAATTCGGCTGTTCACGATGCAGAATCTCTCCATAAAGTCCTGTCACAGCCATTTGTATGACAACCAATAATGTAGACACAGACTTGATAATCGGATACTTCATCATCTCTCCTAATAATTTCGCTAGGGGCCATATTACACTGTAGTGGATCGAATAATTTTCTTACATGAGAATGATTAGTGGACGAAATGGACTAGATGGACGAAACTTGGCGTTAGCCAAATGTTCCTCCATTTATCTTCATCTAGTCGCACCACTAGTAAACTGTTAAGGTAGTATTTTCGACTATTTCTGCGTCAAAGCCCCGTGGTTTGTCGATCGTAAAAGGCGCTGTATTTACTAATACAACCCTTTTACGATCGACACACCACGGGAGCTTTAACGCTAGAAATAGTCGAAAAATTCTATCCTAACGATGTACTAGTTGGAAGCGGCTTCAAAGAGGAACCATGAACGGCGCTCCGCTTCATCTATAAATACTTCCAGAATACTGGTTGTCGCAATATCATTGTGATCTTCGCAAATTTTATGTGCTGCGCGCATATTGTCTGCCATATTCTTGTTATCTTCCAGTAAACGAGTTAGCATGTCTCTAGGTTCAACGAATGCCTGATTATCATCTTCAATAGTTTGCAGTTGACCGATATGGCCAATTGAATGGATCGTGATCCCGCCAAGTTTGCGCACTCTTTCTGCTAAGACGTCAATCATTGCAAAAATTTGGTCTGCTTGTTCATCAAACATAAGGTGGTAATCGCGAAAATGCGGACCTGACAAGTGCCAATGGAAATTTTTTGACTTAACATATAGAGCAAATGCATCTGCAACCAAAGGATTGATTGCGGCAGTAATATCATTTCTTGCATCCTCTCCAAGGTTATTGGAGACGGCGAGTTTGTGAGTTGTCTCTTTCATATTGCAAACTCCTGGTTCTCATTTTTAGACGCTTCATTATAGAATGATGTCCACACTTTATGTAACTATTAATTTAAATACAACACGATATAGGCTGCTGCGTCTCGCATCAGCAGTCAAGAATCTGCACTTATAAAATTTTGATGGATTTATAATGACTTAGTACTTTGTTGAATTTATTTATTATTTACTGAAAGCCCTTTTATGGGCTATTGATTGCTGCTGCGAGACGCAGCAGCCTAGCACACTGTCAAGATAGTATTTTCGGATATTTCTGCGTCAAAGCCCCATGGTTTGCCGATCGTAAAAGGGGCTGTATTGACTAATACAACCCCTTTTACGATCGACAAACCACGGGAGCTTTCACGCTAGAAATAGTCGAAAATTCTACCTTGACAGCGTACTAGGCTCACAGGGCTATTTAAACTACATTAAGCAATTTATAATGATTACACCATAAAAGCATTAGGATCAA
>JACCVN010000053.1 GCA_013698165.1 Parachlamydiaceae bacterium
CTCAGCCCTTTCAGAATTGAATTCCATAGACTTCGAAATTGTCATAGGAGCCTTTGCTCCACCTCTCTGAAGTGAATCGCTCACCGAACGAATAATTAGGTCCTTAAGGACATGTTCTTGCCTAAGACGCACTTCGCGCTTTTGAGGATGCACATTAACATCGAGTAAATTTCCGGGCATTGTCAAATGCAGGACGTAAATAGGGTGCCTGCCGGTGCTGAGCATCGTTCCATAACCTTCGCGAATGGCATAGCTAACGAGTGGCGATGAAACTGCGCGGCGATTGATGAAAAGATATTGTCCCGTACGATTATGCTTGGTGCTTGCAGGCAACCCTAGAAAGCCTTGGAGAGTGTACTCGCCTGTCATTCCAGTCAAAGGACAGAGTCCACGTGAAAAATCATTGCCCAAAATCTGCTGTACACGCTCATTCAGGGCTTCTTGAAAACTATCCTTTGGAAATGCCGGAGCGGAAATAATTGTTTCTTGATTACTTATGAGCTGGAATTTTATTTCAGGATTTGCCAGCGCCAAGAGCGTCACAATTCGGCAAATTTCAGCTGCATCATAAGACGGAGATTTTTGAAATTTTCTTCGCACCGGTACGTTAAAGAAGATCGATTTGACTTCAATTGTAGTCCCCTTGGAGCATTCAACAGGGCAGCATTTGACTATTTTTCCGCCGTCGACAATCACCATGGTCCCTGGTTGATCTTCTATAGCGGTTTCACTGAGACGTGTAAGAAGAGTGAATTTTGAAATTGAAGCAATAGAAGGCATAGCTTCGCCCCGAAACCCCATAGTGACCAGTGCTTCAATATCATCGACAGCTTTTAATTTTGAAGTTGCATGCCGTTCAAGGCAAAGCAAAGCATCATCGCCATTCATGCCACAGCCATTGTCTGAGATACGGATTAATTGCCGTCCCCCTTCACGTATCTCAATAGTAATTTCTGTTGCGCCAGCATCGATGGAATTTTCAGTGAGCTCTTTTACCACAGAAGAAGGGTTTTCAATGACCTCTCCTGCAGCAATTTTGTTGATAGTGTCGTCACTCAGGACGCGGATCTTTGAAGACATTTTCCTAAACCATAAATGTAGTGCATAAATATACAGCCCTTAGCTCAGGTCTTTTACGCTTGAAAGAATATTACTACCACAGAGCCCACCGAGAACACAGAGAGAGTCAAGGGCACACTTTGAGGCATTGGCGCTTATAAATAGCTCTCTGTGTTCTCTGTGGGCTCTGTGGTAGTAATATTCTTTCAAGTAAAAGACTTGGTCTTATGAAAATTACCTTGCGAAGCGAACAAATTGAATGGAGCAAAGTCGAAAAGATTATTGTAATACTTTCCTTAGCCGCGCTTGCGGTGACAGCAAACGTTTGCTGTCACCGCATTCGCGGCTTAGGACAATCGCCATGCATCAAATCCTGCTGACCCCTCTCCTCCTCTACGCTAATTCCAAAATTGCTTCGCGCATATCTGCGAAAAGAGTAACAGGATTTTTGCAAACGCCCTGATGGCAGATGTAGAGAGTTGTTTTACTATTGATAGGGACTTTATCTTTAACGTCAGGAAGGAGCGACTGCAATAGATTGTCGCCATTGCGTCGCCAAACTATCGATCGATGGGCGATCAAATTGCTAGTGAGAAGCTCAAAAAGCTCATCTTTATATTCTTCCTTATCATTCAAGGAGATCACAATTAGAACCGCGTTTTTATCATAATATCGATTGAGGTTCATCAGATGATAGCAGTATCCCGGAGGGTAGTTGTCGACAAGCTCTTCTACGGCTTTTAACACTTCTTCGGCATCTTCTAAAAAGCGTTCTTCTCCCGTCAATTGATATAATTTTAACAAATTTTCACATTGGATCGCATTGCCCGAGGGCTCGGCACCATCGGAAAACTGGCACCTGCGTAGAATAATATTTTCCTCATGACCGCTTGTTTGGAAATAGGCACCTTTCTCGCTTTTAAAATTGCTCTGGACAATTTCATTCAGCTGCAAAGCCCATTCCAGCCATTCAACACCGGCATCTGCTTCAAAGAGAGCGAGAAGTCCCCGGCATAAAAAAGCATACTCTTCAAGGCTTGCTTCATAGAGAGCTTCCCCATCACGCCAGCGGCGAAGGAGCAATCCATTATGCCAAAGATGGGTTTTGAGGAAACTTGCAGAGCGTTTAGCAGCTTGAAGATACTTTTGATTTTCTTCGCCATTGGTAGCCAAGGCCATTGAATAGATCATTAGGCCATTCCAGGAGCTTAGGATCTTATCATCTTTGAATGGATGAATCCGCTGCTGCCGAGCTTGCCATAGAACTTGGCGTTGCAAGCTGAGTAAAGATTCTAAATCATTGCGGTCCACCCCTTTCTTACGCGCAAACTCTTCTTCTGGGATGACCGTATGCAGTATATTGCGACCTTCAAAATTTCCGGCTTGTGTAATATCGTAATATTCGCAAAATAAGGCACTTTCTTTTTTCCCGAGAAGGGCCTCAACTTCTTTAAGCTGCCAGGTATAGAAATACCCTTCATGACCTTCAGAATCGGCGTCTTCAGCAGAATAAAATCCACCTTCAGGATGCGTCATCTCACGCAGAACATAATTTAAAACTTCTTCGGCAATGTGACGATAGGTCATTTTTTTAGTGGCTTGCCAGGCTTCTAGATAAGCCTGCGCTAGAAGCGCATTGTCATAGAGCATTTTCTCAAAATGAGGTAGAAACCATCGTTCATCGACGCTATAACGGGAGAATCCTCCGCCTAGATGGTCGTAGATCCCCCCTCTATGCATCATTTCGAGAGTACGTTCGACATAAAAAAGAGCGCGGCTATCTTTTCTTGTGGCGGCATAGCGAAGAATAAAGTTCATCTGGTAGCCCACAGGAAACTTCGGAGCGCTCTTCATGCCCCCGTAGATGGAATCTGCCATTTTAAAAAGCATTTCTGCAGAATCGTCGATCAGTTCCTTTTCGGGCAGGTCTTCACCTTGCGTCAATATATTGCTATGAAAGACCTCAACAATTTTTTCTGCTTGCTCTTCAATCCGGTCTCGTTCAGGGCTATGCCACACCTGTTGTATGCGCACAACAAGCTCTATCAACCCCATCAATCCATGAGAGGAACGCAATGGCAAATAAGTAGCAGCAAAAATTGGCTGCAGATCTGGAGTAAGTATAACATTTAAGGGCCAGCCGGCAGTACCTGCCATCATACTTTGAGCAAATTCCATATATAGGGAATCCACTTCAGGGAGCTCTTCACGGTCGACTTTAATGTTTATGAAAGCATCGTTCATGAGCTTGGCAACTTCAAAATTTTCGAAGGATTCGCGCTCCATGACATGACACCAGTGGCAAGTGGCGTAGCCGATTGAAAGAAAAATAGGCCTATCGAGCTCTTTGGCAGCTTGAAAAGCCTCATTGCCCCAAGGATACCAATCTACCGGATTGTGAGCATGCTGCAATAAATAAGGGGATTTTTCCCTCGCCAATCGATTTGTGCTTGGGAGCTGCTCATCGGACATCTAAAGCTCTCTTTCTTTGTTGGCTTGGAATATTTGAAATGCGCTAGTCTGACGCAGATTTTCTAGCCATTCGTCTTGTAATATCTCTTCTATCGAAGGCAATACATTATTGACATCTGCTTTTTCAAGATAGTAAATTCCAGCACCAACATTTTCAGTCAAAGAATAGAGACAAGCCAAAGCGTAGTAGGATTGTGAACAGCCAAGGCTTTGGGCGTGCATTAACTTGATTTCTGCTTGCTCGAAATACGACTGGCTTTTAGTCGGCAAGGCAGGATCGTCGATTAAATGAGCGAGATGGAGCAGAGTCATTCCAAACTCATGCCAGGCCATTTCATCTTCATTGTCTAAATTTAAAAGAATTTGAAACTGTTCAGCAGCACGATGAAAACAGTCGACGTCCATGACGAGCTCTCCAAGGTGTGAGAAAGCCAAGGCTAAATTATAGCGGGCATGAATATATTCGGGATCAATTGTTAGCACATTTGACAGGGCTTCGATTGCCTTTTCATAATAATGGACATCATCGTAATAGTCTCCCAAAAAGTCCATGGCGCAGCCATAGTTATAGAGTAGCTCAGGATCTGCAGGGTGGGATGAAGAGGCATCTTGAAGGCTTAGTGCTTTCTGAAACTTTTCTACAGCTCCTTCGATGTGTATTTTATCATTTGTTAATTCAGCCATACGCATCAAGGCAACGCCCCAATCATTCCAGCATTGTGGGGATTTCGCGGCTCCAAGATCGATAGCTTTTGCAAAATGAACCGAGGCTTTTTCAACAATATGATGGTCGCTATTCAATTCGCCAATCGAGAACAAGCTTAAACCCATACCATGCCATAGAGCTGGAAACTGACTATTAATCGTAATGCCATGTTGGAATTTTTCTATGGCTAGGTGATAGTAGCGTTCATCACTAAAATAACGACCCAGCTCATTAAGGCAGATCCCATAAAGATGCCAGGTATCACAGCTTTCAGGATGCATTTCTAAGCTAAGAGCAAGCTGCCTTTCCGCTGCTTTAAGTAATTGCACATCTTCAGTCAATGAACCAAGGAACATAAATGCCTCGCCCCAGTGACGATATATCCGCGGATGATTAGGTTCTAAATCACTAGCTTTAGAAAATTTTATGACACTTTCCTGCAAACTTTTGGCATCGCCATTTTGTTTGCCATATTCACATTCAAGATTCCCCCAATTAAGCCAGATCTTATAATTCGTATTATCAAGTTTCGCAGCGTTTTCAAAACTTGATTTTGCGAAATCAAAATCCAGAAGCGAACCCTTATCTTCAAATATATGCATATAGCAAAGCGCAATGGAATGCCAACTTTCACTGCAATCATGGGAAAGTTTGATCGATTTAAGGTAAAATTCCGCAGCTTCGCCGTAAAGATCAAACCTATCAAGAAGGTCTGCCAACTCAAAGAGCACATCTCCATAGTCTTTCCAGAATCCTGGAAGATTCAAACCTTTTTCGGCTGCAAGACGATATTTATCAAGCGCTTCGTGAAAATCAATCACCTCACCGTAAATTTTGCCGGCAAGAAAATAAGAGCGGCCATAGAGCCATAAAAATTGCGCTAAGAGATTGGGAGCAAGTGTGGGAGCCAAGGAAAAAAGTAATTGGCATTTTTCTTTGGCGGCTTGGAAGTAACCGACTTCGCCCAACAATTCCCCTTTTTGCAACAATAATTTGATCAGAGCGACCCAAACATCGACATCGACCTTTTCTGAGGATAGAGAAATCGATCGGTTATAACTTTCAAGGGCACTGCGTAAAAAACCCATGTTTGAGTCTTGAGAGGCGTAAACATTTCCTAACAGGTAAAAGACTTTAGGGCTATGCGACGCGATTTCAGCCGCCTTTTCAAAAAATAAAAGCGCCTCTGCATCTCCCTGACCAAGCAATTTTTGCCCTTTAGTAATTAATAACTCGGCTAAAAGCTCTTTATCAGTACCTTTCAGCGGCTGCCAAATACTCGGATCGCTGATAGACTCTAGAGATTCCAATGTCTGGTTCTTTACCAAGTCTTTCAAATTAAACAGAGGATGAGAAGAATCTTTCATAATATTAAGTATACCTTGTGAATATTAAGATTAAGGGTATACTATATTGGTTTTTATATCAACCTAGTACACTGTAAATGTAAGATGAACCGGAGTTTCATTTATGCCCTTTGACCCTAAAAAACTTGAGGCTTATCCTATTCAGCCCGGAGTTTATATGATGAAGGGTGCAAATGGCCATATTCTCTATGTCGGGAAAGCTAACAATCTGCGCCAAAGGTTAAGACAATACTTTCTTCCGGGCGGTGATGGCCGCTTCATGGTTCCTTTTCTGATTCAAATTGTTGAACAGATTGACCTTATTGTTGTCGGTTCCGAAAAAGAAGCTCTCCTGCTAGAAAATACTTTAATTAAAAAGCATAAACCAAAATTCAATGCTCTCCTTAAAGACGATAAAAGTTATATCGCATTGAGGATCACACATAAACATCGCTGGCCTGTATTGCAACTTTGGCGTTACAAAGGAAAACCGGAAGCCAGTGCCCTCTATTTTGGTCCTTATACAAGTGCTTTGGCAGCTAGAGCGACCTTTGATCTTTTAAATCGGCTTTTCCCTCTCCGTCAATGCTCTGACCAAGAGTTTGCCAGACGTATACGCCCCTGCATCCTTTATGATATGAAACGCTGCCTCGCCCCTTGTGTTGAAAAATGCACTCCTGAAGAGTATAATGACAATGTTCAACGCAACATCCGGTTTCTGCGCGGCCAAGATAAAGAAATCCGGGAAGAGCTCTATAAAGAAATGCATAAAGAAGCGGATCTCCTGCACTTTGAAAAAGCAGCAGAAATATTAACAGTCATTCGTCAAATTGAGCAAACAATTGAAACGCAAAAGGTCTCAAAACCTCTTGGGATTGACTGCGATGCAATTGCCATATTCCGTCACAGCGACGATGCAGTCATCTTTCAACTAAATTTTCGCGGTGGCTCTCTGACGGGATCTCGACATTTTAATTTCTCCAATATTGCAGAAAACGATGTTGAACTTTTAGAATCTTTTCTACTTCAACACTATGAATCGATGCAGGAGCTCCCCCACGAAATTCTTTTGCCGATCGAATTTGAAAACGGTCCAATTATTTCTGAAATTCTATCAAAAGATAAACCCAGGAAAGCCTTAATTTACGCGCCAAAAAAAGGTGAGAAAAAAGCTCTCGTAGAAATGGCATTAAATAATGCCGAGGTCACTTATAAGAAGGAAAAAGACCAGAAGTATCTGCAGGAAAAAACTCTTGGTGAAATGCAGGAAAAGCTTCATTTAAAAAACTTCCCTCGACGGATCGAATGTTTTGACAATTCCCACCTCTCTGGCGATGAGCCAGTCTCTTCACTAGTTGCCTTTACTGATGGAAAAAAAGATACCAGCCGCTACCGCAAGTATAAAATTAAAGAAGCTACTCCTGGCGATGATTACGGCGCAATGCGCGAAGTTTTGTCTCGCCGCTGCTTAAAAGGTCTTGTAGAAAACGATTTGCCCGACTTAATTATCATCGATGGCGGTAAAGGGCACTTGAACGCAGTTTTAGCAATTCTATCCTCTCTCAATATCGTTACAGTGGATGTCATCGGTGTGGCCAAAGAAGAAGGTAGGCACGATAAAGGCAGTACCGCTGAGCAGATCTTTATACCAAACATTAAAGATCCGATCCATTTCCGTTCTGGTTCCCCTGTCCTGCTACTATTTCAAAAGATCCGCGATGAAGCACATCGTTCTGCAATTACCTTCCACCGCAACCGCAGAAGCAAAAAAATCATTAGAAGCGCTCTCGATGATATTGCAGGCATTGGTCCCAAAAAACGCAAATTGCTGCTTACTCATTTTGGCAGTATCAAAAGAATCAAAGAAGCTACCGAAGAGGACTTAAAAGCCCTTAAAGGGCTTTCCGGCAGCAACATCAAGGCGCTTTTCGATCATTTTAAAGATTAAATCTGAATGAATAATATGACACTTAGTAGGTCTAATAGTTTAAAGCTCGCGAAGTAAATTCACAAAAATCTAATTTTACATTAGATGTCTTGAGGCTCAGATATTTTAGCTTAGCTTTTGTAAAATTGAATTGTTCCTTAAATGTTAATGTCTCAAGCCATTCTGATTCACAAGCGTCGAGGAGTTTATATGCCGCTCCCTCTTTTTTAAGATCTAGTAACCAGGCGAGTTTGAAAATTTTGTCAATTAACTCATAATCTGGTTCAAATTCTTTGTTTTTCACATGTAGTAAATACTCTTGAAAAGATGAAATTCGCTGAAAATTTAGCCACTCTCGGAAGTAAGACTGTGCCTTTTGCAAGGCAATTGTAATAAGTTCGGGAATATCTTTATATCTATTAGCTGCGCGTTTCATCATAAAAGTCCACACAGTGGTTTCAGCAGTTGTCCAGCTACAATTTTCAATCCATTGATCAGGGTGATGGCAAAAGTCTTCGATTTGTTTAGCTATTGGATCTTTATCAGAATTTATAATCTCATTGGATTCGGATAATCTTTTAATAAATTTACTGTAATGAGACACGTCTTTGCTTCCCAGATAATTTATGAATTCTAAAATGGTTGCTAATTCTTCCTTATCTGTTTTAGGAAGCTTAAAAATCTCTACAGGTTTTCTCCTTTCACCTCCACGATTATTAATAACCATCTCTACGCCATCAATCAAATTGCCAAAAAAAAGAAATGAGATTGCGTGCCCGATAAA
>JACCVN010000097.1 GCA_013698165.1 Parachlamydiaceae bacterium
CTTGATTGTAGTTCTGTGTCATTTTTACAAGGGAATCTTCAAGCTTAATGGCTAGATCTGCTTGTCTTTGGTCAATGTCATGTTTTAATTCTAACGATTCCTTTTGCATTTCTGCTCTAATTTCAGAGGGCTCCATCGGAGGATCGTTGAAATCAAGCTGGCCATAAGCCTTATTGAGAATTCCTAACACTTTTTGATTTTTTTCACCCTCTAAATCATTAATTTTATTGGCAAAAAATTTGGCATGTAAAAAGTTTTTATTAAAATTTGTAAATACCGGTGTGTCAAAAGTTGGTATAATGGCTTGCGACTGCTCGTTTGTAATGGGTTGAAACTCCACATTTGTAATGGTTTGTGGCTGCACGCTTATTTCAACTTGTGGCTGATCATTTATTTCGGCTTGGAGCTGATCGTTTTCTTGGGATTGAGAGTGCTGATCTGCGTCTAGTAGCGACTCATCATCTGCTTCATTTTGCAACTGTTCATGTCTTAGGGGTTGTTGTTGCATTTGAGATCTTTGCGGCTGCTCAATTTTGACAATTTCTGGCTGTTCAGGGGTGTCCCGTTGTGGCTTTGGGCTCAACAATTGCTGGTCTAGCGGAGGCTTTTTCCTTGGACTCTGTATTTGGTCAGATACAGAGTGTATTTGTGATTTTGTTGGATATTGAGTCTGAGTTTTATGCTTTGCCACTGGCGGGTTTTTTGAACTCTGTATAGGGGGACTCGTTAAAGAAGGGGAGGTTTGATTTGTTTTATCGGGAGGAAATGTTGTTTTAAAAGCGTTGGTTATTTTAGTTAAAAACTCTATTTGATTAGTTATCTCTTCTCTTTTTCCTTTATTTTCAGGTTTATTTTCAAGTTTTTCAAGAGAAATGTTTAGTTCTTTGATAAGATCATTTTTATATTTTTTACCTTTATTGTCATTCCATACCCCAGTGATCCCTTTTTCTTGGCTTACTTTAATTTTCTGTAGTTTCTGTAGATCGTTATTTTCCTTTCCTAGACCCATTTTATCTGCAATAGGGACCATTTTATTAATTTGTTCGGTCATGCTTTTTTGGATTTGGTTTTCATTTAGATTAATCCCTTTAGTGTAGTGAATAGTCACTTTGAATGTACGGCCGTTGGATTCAATATTTTGAGAAAAAGTAAGATGTTTATCACTTTCATTTTTTGTAATATCGGAGATAATTTTATATGAAGGGGGGAAATTATTAGGGAGATTGCCAGTGTCCATAATTATACCTGTTATAAGTGTTTATTCTATACAGCGCACAAACTTATAATAGCATTTATTTAATTATGCAAGTATATTTATATTTAATAAGTCTCTCCTTCTTCTTGTTTTACTTCCAATTAATTTTTTTGTTTCTTGGCGTCTTTGCGACTTTGGTTGCCTGTGGTCGTGGCTCATCATAAGTTGTCACTTTCTGATTTAAGCATTTTTTTCTGGGAACTTTTACCCCTAGGAATTATAGTCTTGCCAGAAAGTCACCGCTATCAATAAGGCCTACAACCATGCGTTTAAAAAAAATACAGATTCAAGGCTTTAAGTCTTTTGCCGAGAAAACTACACTTGAATTTGGTTGGGGCGTAACAGCTGTCGTGGGTCCCAATGGCTGCGGAAAATCGAATATAGCTGATGCCTTTCGTTGGGTTCTTGGCGAGCAATCTGCCCGGTCGATGCGTGGCTTGAAGATGCAAGACGTAATTTTCGAAGGGACTTCAAAGCGGGCAGCGCTGAACTTTGCTGAAGTATCGATCACTCTAACAGAAGTTGGGGGTGCGCTTCCTATTCAATACGAAGAAGTTACAATTACACGGCGGTTGCATCGAAGTGGGGAATCCACTTATCTACTTAACGGCCAACCTGTGCGTCTTAAAGATCTTCAGGATCTTTTCGCTGATTCAGGAATTGGGAAGAATACTCTTTCGATTTTTGAGCAGGGGAAAATCGAACAAGTGATCAACCATACACCTTTAGAAAGGCGTTCAATATTTTGGGAAGCAGCCGGAATCATTCGATTTTTACAAAGCAAGCGCGATGCAAAACTCAAATTGGATGAAGCTGAAGGTAATGTTTCAAGGCTTAAAGATATTCATCATGAGGTAGAATACCTGATTGTCGTCTTGCGGGAACTTGCTGTCAAAGCTGCTGAGTATAAAGAGCAGAAATCTCGCTCAGAAGAACTTGAAAAATCACTTTTCGTTAAACGTTGGGATTTGCTGAGAATTAAAATCAAAGATCTCCTGGAAAAAGAAAATGGTAAGCAAGCTCAATTAGAAAATGCATCTACAGTATTGAAAGGGCTAGAAGAGAAAATTACATTGGCAAAAGATGCCCTTCAAGTTAATGAGCAGGAATATCGCAGTAGAAGTGAAGAGCTTTTTAAAGTGCGCAGCGACAAAGAGATCAAAAACCGTGAAAAGCAACTTTCTGAAGAACGAAAAAAGGAATTGCTCGTCAAAGAAAAGAGGTGGCAGCAGGAAGTTGCAGAGCTCACAGTTCAACGTTTAAAGCGTGCAAGTGAACTTAATGACTTACGGAAAAAGCAGCAGAACAGCGAACAAGATCTAGCCATTTTAGAGGCAAACCGTCAGGCCCAAAAAAGTAAAGTTTTACTTGGAGAAGCGGAAGTCGCCAAGCTTCGGGAAAAACAGCAGCTCACACACAAGGAAAATTTAGATCTCGTGCGCCATGAAGCTCAACTTCATAGCGAGATCAAGCAAAACCTTGTACGTCAAGAGAATAGCGGCGAGCGAAAAGTGCAGCAAACTGCACGCTTAGATAAACTCGTTCATCTTGAAAAAGAGCTTAGCGCGCAGTGTCTAGAGAAGCAGAATCATCTTAATGAGGTTACTAAGATTATTGATGACCAGAGGGCATCATTCCATGCTCTAGAGAAGAAAGTTGAAGAGCGGATAGCCCTCATACAGCAGCGTCAAAATTCCATCGATTTAATGGTTCAAGAGATGAACGAGGCTA
>JACCVN010000219.1 GCA_013698165.1 Parachlamydiaceae bacterium
CTGTCGTATTTGCCATCGATAGAGCAGGGATTTCAGGCCCTGACGGTTCTACGCATCATGGTATTTACGACATTTCTTTCCTCAATGCTATGCCAAATATGGTCATCTGTCAGCCTCGCGATGGACAACTGCTTAAGGAGCTTCTGGAGTCGTCATTTAGCTGGAAACGTCCTACAGCCATTCGTTACCCGAATCTTACCACAGACGACCCCAACCTCCCCATACAGTATAGAGAGCTAGGCAAAGGAGAAGTGCTGGTTGAAGGAAAAGACGTTCTTATCATTTCCTTAGGCCATATGAATGTAATGGCCCGAAAAGTCCATGAAATCCTTGCTGATCAAGGGATTTCTGCCACTCTTTTAGATCCAATTTTTATTAAACCCCTAGATACAGAATTAATCTGTAAGTTGTTGATGAACCACAATAAGCTTGTGACAATTGAGGAACACTCTCTAGCTTCCGGCATGGGTTCTATAATTAATAATTTCCTCCTCTCTAATGGCTATAACACCGTGCAAGTACTTAACTTCGGTATCCCAGAAACTTTCATCGAACATGGCAACACTAATCAACTTTTGGATGAAATTGGCTTATCGCCAGCTAAGATCGCTGAACGTATACGCTCCCATTTATTTAACAAAAATATTCACAAGACAGTTGAAGCTAAAACTAAACTTGTAACTAAATAATGAAGATCGCACTCTTTCCAAATACTTCAAAACCGCTTGCAAAAACAATTGCCAAAAAGGTTTCTAAATTTCTTGCTGCACATGGAGCATCTGTATTTGCTGAAGATGCTATTGCATCAAAAATTTATGCCCACCCCCTTTCAGAAACTGACCCTAGCTCGATCGACTTCATCATCTCCTTAGGTGGTGATGGCACAATCCTCAGAGTATTTCACGCTCACCATGGAATCTCAGCTCCCATTATGCCAATTAATCTTGGCGGCCTTGGATTCATGGCGGATATCACGACCAAAGAAATTGAATCCTCTCTTGAAAACCTATTCAATGGTCGATACCATATTCAAAACCGCATCATGATGGAAGGGTCCTTGGGTTCAGGCACAAAGCTTTTAGCTGTCAATGAATTCGTTTTTCATCGTGGCCATGTTCCAAGCTTAATCGAATTAGTCGTCACTATTGACGGCGTCTATATCAACACTTTCTCTGCAGATGGAATTATCATATCTACACCTACAGGCTCTACAGCTTATTCTTTAGCTGCCGGAGGCCCAATATTGACACCAGAGCTAGAAGCCCTTGTCTTGACTCCCATTTGCCCGCATACCCTATCAAATCGGCCCATTGTACTTATGCCAAAAGACCGCATTGAGGTCACATACATCAGCTCTTACGGCGATATTGAGCTCATCAATGACGGTTACTCCCACTCTAACATGTCTAAGGGTGAAACATTCACTCTCAGACGCTCTAACGAGTTTTTTAAACTTGTTGTCCATCCCCCCCATAATTATTATCAAACACTCAGAAATAAACTTGGGTGGGCCGGTAATCTTAAAACTCCGAATATTCATCAATTTTGACTGATCCTAAAATTGCAAAGCCCTAAAGTCAAAAAAAATTCTTTTTTCACAAAAAATTGATTATTAGAATCTTGCGTCGATTCTACCAACCAAAAATTTGTCAAACTAAAAATTATACTGGAGAATTTATTTCAAGATGCGTATCTAGAAAGGTAAAACAAATTTTGTTGCTCAGTTCTTTTGGCGAGAATTAACGATAAGAAGGAACGAGTTTAACGAAATGTAAAGAATGAGTTGAATTTCCTTAAAACTTTAACACAATAGGAGTGTTATCATGAAAAAATTTAAAACTGCATCTTCGATGATGGCATTGTTGGCAACAGCATTTGCATTATCAAGCTGCTGCGGCGACAAAAATACATGCTGTGAGCCTTCATGCCCTCCAGTATGCCGTCCTAAGCCAGTATGCTGCCCTCCTCCTCCACCACGTTGCTGCCCACCACCACAAGTGTGCTGCCCTCCTCCACAAATGTGCTGTCCTCCACCACGTGGCTGCCCACCACCAGAACAATGCTGCTACTAAGAGCATTTGGATGGTACTAGTTAATAGTGCGATCCTAACGGGGCTCTGCGAAAGCATCCCCGTCCATACTAAAGTAATACTCACTCAACAGCCCCTAAATCTACAACTAGGGGAAAAAGAGAATGTAATCCCCGAAAAGAGCCCTTCATGAATATTAAGTTCATTATCCCCCTTATGGCATTAGCGGCCTCCCTAACATCTTGTTGCAGCTGCCTGCCCAATCCCTATACTTATTCCTGCCAAGGCTGTCCGTCGGATAGCGATCCCTACTGTGAATGCAATGATATTCCTAGACGAATCTGCCCATGCAAACCCATTGCAGAACCAAGGGTTAATGCCGGGGGATATCATCCAAATTACTAAAGCTATTCGATACTGTCTTTTTTTGCGCCTTAAGTCTCTTAAGTCTCATAAAATGATTTTATCGATTTCAAAAAGTTAACAAGACAACAACACAAGGAGTTAATTAATGAAAAAACAACTGGGACTAATGACCTCTTTAGTTTTTTTAGCGCTTTCAGCCTTTCTTTGGACTGGTTGCGCTGATAAATGCTGCGATGACAATAACAACAATCAATGCGTAGTGCAATCAGCAACTCAGAGTGACAGTACAGATCAATCCGAGCCTGCATGCCCACCTGAATGCAAACCATTTACCCCACCTCCGTGCCCACCAGTATGTGCACCACAGTGTCCTCCACCACGCGCATGTCCTCCACCTCCACCATGCCCTCCACCATGCCCTCCACCACCTGCTTTCAAGCCAATGTGCGCGCCACCATGCCCACCTCCTAGCAGACCGGTGTGTGCACCACCATGCCCACCTCCTAGCAGACCGATGTGTGCACCTCCATGCCCCCCACCATGCAGAGAACCTCTTTGCAAGCCGCAAGTGCGCTGCAAATACCCTTCAAGCAATGAACTTGCATGCCGCGATGGTATCATTGTAACTGCAAGAAATCCGCAAATGTGCATGCTTGGAGATCAATATCCAATCGATTTCGATGTCAAAGCCTGTGATGATGTTTGTGATGTTGAAGTGACAGCTCGACTACCAGAAGGTGTTACTTTTGTACGCAGCCAGCCTGAAGCGAGAGTAGAAGGACGAAAGCTAACATGGAACATCGGCCATATGTCAAAAGGCGAATGCCGTCCAGCAAAAGTATGGGTAAAATGTGACTGTGAAGGCGATCTTTGCGCTTGTTTCTGTGCAAAAGCTACACCAGTAAGATTCTGCTCATTGCTTTGCGCTCACCCCATCTTGACTTGCGAAATGTGCGGTCCTGATGAAGTATGCCCTGGCGATCAAGTTCAAATTACTGTGTCTGTGACCAACCGCGGCAGCTGTGCTGCTGAAGAAGTTGTGCTCACAAACAACGTACCAGATGGCTTTGAGCATAATAGCTGCCTAAGATCATTGACTTTCAAACTTGGATCTATCGATCCTTGCCAAACAAAGAAAGTCAACCTTTGCTTTACGGCTGTTAAGCGCGGTAAAATTTGTGACACTTCAGTCATCACTGCTTGCAATGCTGATTCAACTTCATGCCAATGTTGTGTAAACGTATGCAAAGAATGCATAGAAATTTGCAAAGTTGGACCAAAAGAGCAAATGATCGGCAAAAATGCTGATTACCAAATTACAGTTGTTAACCCAGGTGATAAGCCATTAACAGATGTGATCGTCACAGATGCTGCTCCAAGCTCAACTTCAATCGTTTCTGCAAATGGCTCAACGATCAATGGTAACCAAGCTGTCTGGAGAATGAGAGAAATCAAACCTGGTGAAAAGGTAACTCTCCCAATCACATTGACAACTTGCACACCTGGTTGCTTTACAAACAGAGTTAGTGTAACAAACTGTCAAGGATGCTGTGCTAACGCAGAATTCACAACACGATGGAAAGGCCGTCCAGCTCTTAACGTATGCATCTGCGATCTAGAAGATCCAATTTGCATCGGCGAGCCAACAAGCTATTGCATCACTGTTGTGAACCAAGGTTCTGAGTCAGATAACAATGTTAGAGTTGTTGTTAACTTCCCTAGAGAAATTGTTCCTGTATCTGCTACTGGCGATACTCCAGGACAAGTTTCAGGTCAGTCAGTGACTTACGAGCCATACAACAACCTAGGGCCGAGACAAACTCTCCGCTACCGTGTTGATGCCCGTGCAAAAGAATCTGGCGATGCTCGTATCAAAGTCGAGGTCACTTCAGATTCTATCAAGACTCCTATCGTACAGCAAGAAAGTACAATAGTGAACTAATGCCAAGCGTTGATAAGACCGCCATGTAAACGGTGGCCTTAAAGAAGCAAAGCAAAAAGGCCGAAGAGAGGCAACTCTCTTCGGCCTTTTGCATTAAATGGCTTTCAGTTCTTTATCTAAAAGATCTCCCATTTCTGTCACGATAGCAGTCAGAATCTTATCTGCATCAATTTGCGAAATACCTTTGAGGTTTAATTCATCCGCAATTGCATCTAAATAAAAATCATCACAAGCTACATTTTCATCTACACCATTAATTAGGAGAGCCAATTTATTGATTGCTTTTTGACAGGAAACTGAGAAGCGATCGAATACTTTATTGCCTTTTCTAATTTTTTCAACTTTACAACTATCCTTAGTTAAACCCTCTAGTACGGGAAACATTTTTTCAATATATGTATCCGCTAATTCAATATCATTAAATTTTTTAGGGGCTTCAATCATTTCTCCGAGGTCGATATTATTTTTAATAATCAACTCGTCTTTTTTTTCTTTCCCAACAGCTTTTGGGATGATAACTTCATTATTTTCAATATCAAACTTTACTTTTTTTTCGGGCTTGATATTTTTATTATCCAACTCAAGTTTATAAACATCACCAGAAGCAGCTTTAGGGATGAAGGACATTTTTCTATCTATGAAATTCACTGCCTGATCAACAATGCTGTTAGCCAATGTATAAGTTCCTAAAGCGTAGACTGTTCCGGCGACTATATCCAAAGGTGTATGGAAACATCCTGCAGTTTTGGCTAAAAACACTCCGTCAGTTACTACGCTGTAAAGGCCAAACAATGTGGTCGCAGCTTTAGTCATAGGATCATTAATATACTTTTGAGAAACAAGTAAACCATGTAAGCCTGCAGCCCGAAGCATAATATGACCTGATGGATCAAAACTAGCTTTATTCCATTTTAAAACTTGTTTGAAGCCCATCGCAATTGCTGACATGACACCTGTTTTAGCGAGATCTACTGCAGCGCGGCCAAGTAATTCCTTACTTTCTTTTTTCTCTACAACATTCCTACCGCTAAGGTACTTGTATGCAGTTACACCAACAGTAGAAGCCAAGCCAAGGAATCCAGGAATAAGGTTGTAGCCAAATCCAAGGGCCTTTGTGACCATTTGTTGATTTAAATTAATGTTCGATAAGTGATGAGAAGATTCAATTTGAGAACAAAGCATACTTCCTTTTTCATAAATTGACTGATTATGCCAAATAGAAGCGATTGTCCCTACTAAAGTTCCACCTACAATTCCTATTGCTGGTAAGTAAGTCCTTAACGAGCTTTGCTTGGAAACGTCAGCGTCATTTACTTTATCATCATCTTCAGGTTTTCTTTTAAGAGATGAAAGTTGTTTGTCAATGGTCAAAACGCCAACCAATACAGTGGACATGCCTCTAATGGTGTCTGCGAAGCTAAAAAATCCTTTTTTGGCGACCTTAACAGCAGCATTAACTACAGGATTGTTTGTCACTTGCTCAGTGAAAATGCTTACTAGGGGTTGAGTAGGTGCAGGTACAGAGCCGAGAATGTTACTAATAGGCTTCTTGACATTTTCAGTAACTAGGTTATAAATTGAAGAAGTCTTGGAATTCACGTATGATTGAAAAGGATTAGGGAATCTCTTAACGACTTTAGCAAGCTCTTCCCGTACAGCCTT
>JACCVN010000119.1 GCA_013698165.1 Parachlamydiaceae bacterium
GCAGATTCTTTGACCTTTTGCAAAGTTTTTGCTGCCCCCCCTTTATCTTCGTCTTCTTTGGATAAGCCCATTGCAAGACTATTAGTTTTGACTAGGTCTTCAAGAAACATAACATGTCGTGGCATGCGTTGCACAGGTAATATAGTGTTGTTTCTAAAGGTGTTTTCTTTTCCTTGTATTTCCACTTCTGAAGCTTTCGGAAAAGTTTTACCCAAATCTATTTTAAGAAGAAGGTTATCTAGTATACCTTTTATGGCAGCGCAGTCCTTCATGGTTTCAGTATACTTTGATAAAATAGAATCGTCATTATAAACTTCCAGGATATCCTCAAGATTTAAATTCTTCACATCTCCACCTTTTTCTGAAATTTTCTGTTCGATTTTATCTTCGAACTGTTTTGATGCTTCATAAAGTTTATTGAATGATTCAATATGTCCAATGAGTTGATATTCAATTAATTCTTTGCCAAAAGCTTCATTTTTTGATGGAGCGACTTTCCACTGGATGTCAATTGTTTCAAGAGGAGTTTTATTTTCAACGAGAAAAGCGTTTAACTGATTTTTTAAATTTTCTAATCCTTGAAAATGGGATTTTTCCGTGGCAACTACTTCACCGATGATGTGGGGGAGTTTTAGCTTGGCTGCATCCATCTTTAACTTGGTCTCATCTACCTTATTATCTGGCACAATTTCAACAACATCTTTCGCTTCCGATTTAATTTCTGCGGCAGATGCATTATCAGCTTCAGCCTCGGGAAGGTTCACCCCCTCAGAGCTTTGATGAGTCTCTTCCATAGCATCTTCCAGGCTAGAGCTAGAGCCATGACTCGAGACTTCTTCCGGCTCTTCACCTATCGATTCTTCCTTGGAAGTACTGGCACTTGATTTAGAGCCATGACTCGAAATCTCTTCTGATTTTTCGGAATTTGAGCTTGGTCCTTTGTCTATTGAACCAAGGCTAGATCTAGAGCCTTCACTTGAAACATTTTCTAGATTATTAACCATTGTTTGTGGCTGAGACACCAGCTCTAAACCCAATGCTCTAGTTATAATGTTAGCAAAGGAAGTCTTTGCAGTTGCGGCGTGTTGTTTTGTTTCATCACTCACCTGATTCTTCCAGACATATTTAACTGCAACTTCAGATCCTTTAAAGAGAAGATATGGAAAAGATACTGGAAAGATGGCAAGAGCTGCGAGACCTCTGATGGCATAGTCACCAGCCTTTTGGGCATAAACAATTCGACTGGTAGATTGTTTGACGTTATTGGTTCCACTCTTTAGGTCATTATCAGAAGCATTATCCAGTTCTTTGTGAGCTTCTTGGGTGATTACCTTTTTTGATTTCGTTTCGGGCTCTTCATTGAGAGTAGGACCTACCTTTGCTAGGGGAATATATATTGGATTATGTTCAATTTTTTCTGACATAAGTCACCCCTATGAGTATTACATGTTTCTCTGTTTTCTCATCAATTGCTTTAGAATCTTCTTCCTCATCTGGAAGAGCCGCAGCGATGAGATTTTCAATATTGACAACTCGTTTTTGCATTTCCTCATCAACTTTGGTGGTTTCAATGATGCTTTTAATTTCTTTTACTTCTGCAATTGCATCTTCAAGCTTGCCGGTTTTAAGAAAACTTTCGGCCGCAAAAATATGAGTTCCGATAAAATCAGGTGCCAGCATGGAAGTAAATGCAAAAGCGCGTAGAGCAAGATCATATTGCTCACATTTTTGTGCCACTATCCCAAGTCGATACCAATAATCAGGTTCTTCAAAATCCAGAGCGGACAAAAAAGCAAAAATTGATAGGCTCTCGGGCATTAGCCCTTCGCTATATTTGGCGATACCGATGTTTAATATGGATGAAAGATTTTGTGGCGAAAGTTTTATAGCTGCATTTAAGGTTTCATCATTGAGATTGACAGGATCGAGGCTTGAAATGCTTTTGTTAAGCTTATTCAATCCTGCAATTAAGAGATCATGGTTATCTTTTTCGAGGTAACGATTGCCTTCGTTTCTTAAGATATTGATGGCTGTTTCTACATGTTTACTAAAATCAGGCATGTCGAGAGATTCACGCAATTCGTGCTCCAGTTTGGTGCGGCGGGTTTGCAATCCTAGAAGCTTATTTTGGGTAGGGTCTTCTTCAGCGAGTAAAAGATCAACTTCTTGTTGAATGGATTTTTCAATGATAGCGGTAAAAGGTCCACGTTGGGGTGGAGGTTTCTCGGTAGGTTTCTTTCTTATTTCAGATTTAAGCAAGGCATCATGTATTGCAGGATCAATAGGCATATAAAACCCTCTTTTTAACTAAACTTCTAATTTTAAAAACCTTTGAAAGAGAGGAAGGTCATTTACTTTACCGTTCAATTCGAGATTTTCTTGTTCAAACGGGTTACGTACAGAACTGCTACGATTATTCCAATTGATCCGTTCCATATTTTTGTAGACATAAGATTGAAAATTTTCTAAGAGTTTTGCTGCATTTCCACGCGTTACCCCATCATTTGCCTTCAAAAGCACTTCTAGATGATCGATAATGTGTTCGATTGCTTTTGGAGACTCTTTATTTATTTTGACAATAGTATCGATAGACCTAGGAAGAGTGGTGTAATTGCCATTTTCATCGAAAATAACACCATTGCCACGATCCATTAAATCAATGGCTTTATTGAGGTTTTCGATAAGAGCTTCATTTTGCTTGCGTTCTGTAATCCCTAACAATTCATCTACTTGTTGAACATTTGAAATAGTCTGACCAAGGGATTGCTTTTCTGCATGATAACGTTGTTGAGAAACTGAATCATTTTTAGCAAGTTTAAGGTTTTCAGTATTTTCCTCTAAGAGCTTGGCACTATACAAATCGGCAGATGCCAATATGTTTTCGGCTCTTTTACTTGCTTTAGCGGCTTCATCAGCGCTGATCTCGGTTTTATCCTTTAAGATCAGATTATCATTCTCATCAAGAGCGATATTTTTTTCACGGTCATTATCTTTTTGTTCTAACAAAACCTTTAACGATTCAATATCTTTGAATGTGGTCGAGGTAAGCTCTTGGTAGGTTTCCTTAAGTATTTCGTCATTTCTTATGGATTGCATTGCCCAATTGCTTTTTTCGAGAGAGGCTAAAAGACCTTTAGCGGCTTTTTTTACCAATGGATCATGGGAGTTTGCAACAGTTTTTATGTCATCCAGGATGATATTGAGGTCCTGTTTTTGAAAAAAGCTTCGGTTAGAGTTATGTGTGAATGTGGGCAATACCGAAGTTCTTTTTGAATCTTGATCAATTTCATTTATGTCGTCTAGCGTTTTTCTGACTTCCTCTAGCGTGCTCTTATCAACTAGGATACCACTTTCAATATTGAGGTATTTTGCATGGTCTTTTATTTTAAGTAGAGTGTGTAAAGCCAATTCATTTTTAGCCTCCGGATCACTGATATTTGCTGTTTTGACAAGGTCTTCAAGAAGCATGACATGTCGTGGCATACGCTGCACGGGAAATACGGTTCTATTTTTTAGAATGTTGATTTTACCTCCTTCACCAATCATACTTTCTTCTGATAAATGAGGAAAAGTTTTTGCATAATCAATTCGCAAAAGAAGATTATCCAATTTTCCTTTGATGGCAGAGCAATTTTTCATTGTTTCAACATATGGCAAAACGATTGCGTCATCATTATAAACCTCAAGAAGGTCTTCGAGAGTTAAATTATTAACGTTCCCTTTATTGCGGATTTTCTCCTCGATACTTTCTTCAAATTTTTGGGTGGCTTCGTAAACTTTTTCATATGATTCAATATAGTTAATGAGTTCAAATTCCAATTTTTCTTTACCAAATGCTTCATTTTTTGATGGGGGATTTTTCCAATGTATATTTATCGTTTGATGTGGAGGTTTAACTGTTACAAGGAATGTATTTAAATTAGTGTTTAATTCCCTTAGTCCTTGCAAATGCGATCTTTCGGTACTGACAATTTCTGCAATAATATGCGGTAGCTTTAACTTAGCATTTTCTGCGGGGGTCTTCACTTCATCGACCTTATCTTGGAGGATTTGTTTAAGCTCGGAAACTTCTTCTTTAAGATCAGGAACTTCTACTTTGGGGCGTGTATCCTCTAGCACAAGCTCTTCAGGCAAAATATTTGCTGAACTTTGACGAATTGTCCCCTCAATTTTTTGGATAGTTTGAGCTTGAGGTTTTGGAATTGCATCAAGGTTAACAATATTTGGAGTGGGTCTTTGATCTGAAATACTTGAAATATCTCTAGAATCTAGCTTTTGACGTAGTAAATCTAGTAGAGAATTATTCTTACCGTCTATTTGTTTGAACAATCCATTTGTATCCGCTTCGATGAGGATATTCTTCCTATCTGAAGGTTCAAATCCCAAAATAGGGTCGATAAAGCTGATTCCATTGATTTTACCACTAGCAAGGTTTTCCTTGACGATAGTCTTTAAGGCCTCTGTTGAGGCAGGCTTGTTAACGATGATAAATTTTCTGAAAGTATCTAATGAAATGATGCTTTTGTCTCCAACATTTTCAAGCAAATACTTCATTATTTCTTTCTTCTCAGAATCTTTGCAGTTGCGAAAACCTTTTGATAAATCTTTGATAATGCCTTCTTTATCAGTGTCAGCGAAGACTGCAACTCCCGTTTTTTCTCGATACTTTATTATAAATTCTTTGCAAAATGCAGGAGCATCTTTAGGGGGTGCTGCATGCACATTGGCATTATCTGTACGGCCCATTGCAGCGGAAAATACCGAACTAATGTCCCTCAGTGCTTGGGAAAACAAGTTGCCAAGCACGCTGAAAGATGTTTGGAGCCCTCTGGGTAGTTCAAAGGTTCTTCCCAAAATGGTAAAACTTAATCTCTTAATTTGTTCAGGCTGGGGAGTTGACGTTTTCACAGGCTCATTGAGAATTGATTCTTGTTTCGTTTGCGTTAACGTCTTTAAATCAGAAGTCCCCCCCTCTACTTTTTCAACGCCTGCAGTTGCTTTTTCTTCGTCCAATTTCTTGCGATCTTCTTCCAACTTTTTAAAAAAATCAGCCCTTACCTGAGGGTCTCCTTGTACTCCATTTGAACCTGATCCTGGTCCACTTCGGATATCTCTATTCATAATGTCCCCCTGAGAAATTAACTATATTAGACGATACTAATTTTTTAAAATTATTTTGTTTAATTGAATGGCATAATTTGATTATTGTGCATATTTGTTTTGCAATCTTTGTAATTCATGTAGAAATTCTAGCGCGCCTTCCAGATAATTACCTGAATCATATGTCACATCCTTTGCAAGTTCTGCATAACCTTTATTTAAAGCCTTGCAATCACGGTTATACTGTATCTCCATTCCTAACTTTGGCGTTCCAACTATTTTTTTTAATGCTTCATTATTTGCTGTATGTTCTTCTTCAGTAAAATAGGGGTTGCCTTGGGATGGTTTTTCTTTAAGACCAACAGCATCCCTAAGTACTTCTTTATGTATAAAATTTTTATGCATGTCATTTTTTATAAAATCTGTGAATGGGCCAGCTTCAAATTTTTTATTAGGTTCATTTATGGCAGTAAACATCTGAGTTTCGCTAAGATCTTTTTCCTCTACTAACATATGACCCCATAAAACAGGCTGCTCATTTCTCATTGCCATTTCCTCATAAGCTTGTTCTGCTTTACCTTGAAGGTTATTAACACCTTGAGTAAACTTTTCCTTTTGTTCTGGATTGACATTGGATTGAGCAATTATTAATTTTGCATCATCAAATTTTTTTTGATTCGCTTCTTTAAGTAAAGGAGCATTATCACTAACATTTTTTTGTGTTTTTTCAATTGTTGATGCAAATTTTGTATTTAAACGCAATAAGCCCATCATGGTCTCAGAATCTTCAGGAGTTTTAAATTTCTCTTGAACTGGCAATTTTTTATTTAAAATTTCAAGTTTATTTATAACTATTCCTATTCTATTTCCTTCATCTAAATGAGGTTTGACAAGTTCAGCGATTTCTTTATCAGTTTTTTTACCTTTATTTTCTTCTCTCAATTTGGGAACCACGTCATCGAGCTCCTTTTTTTTTGCCTTTAATGATTCCAATTGGTCTGATGTGACGCCTTGTAATTCTTTTGACCCTTTAATTTCATTTATAACTTCTCCATAAGAGGTGTTAAAATTTCTAATATTATGCATTATAATTGGAGCTTGTTTCATTGCTTCTTCTTTCCTTAGTAAAAATACAGGCTTGCCGATAGGAATGTCATTATCAATTTTATTCAACTCTTGAATCATACTTTCGACAAATTCTCCAGATAAATTATTTAATCCTCGTTCTTTGTTTAAGTTGTTGATAATGCGATTTTTGTTAGTTAATGAATCTAATTCTGAGCGAAATCCATTTTGCGCATCTCTTCTTAACTTAACAGTTTCATCAATAAATCCCATTTTCATTTTATCTGTGAACTGAATGCTCTCAGGGTTAATATTGTTATTTTTTAACATTTTGCTAGCTAAGTTAATTTCTTCTTGATCTCCGACTATTATTTCATGCTGCTCAATTGTTTTTCTCACCCACTTATTGGCTTTCAAATCATCAAACATTTTATTTGCTTCAATTACTGTTTCTTTATTGCCACTTACAGATAAAGATTTTACTCGCCCTAAAAGGTTATTGAGGTATTCTTTCGCAGCATCACTTTTTCCAGCCTCCCCTAAAAACCCTTTGAGTTTTGTATCTCTTTGCCCAACTCTTAAATCTAATCCATCTGATGTAGATGTGAAATCATTTTTTTTTACTTCCTTAAGTTTTAAATTATTATCTGCTTTTAAAGGCTCGATAAGGTTTTTTAGTATTTCAATTTCTTTTAATTCTGCAGTTCTAGACTCTTGAGTTGGTTTCGAAACCTCTCTTTGTTTACTGCTTACTGATTCCGTAACTTTGGATTTTTCTAATGTTTTGGATTCTGTAGGTTTTTCTAATCTCTCTCTTTCTCCTGATCCCTTTGTTTCTATTGGTTCAACTCCCAAAGCATGATTCATAGTTTGGATAAAAGTATTTTTTGCCAATGAAATTTTTTGTTTAGTTTGATCACTCACATGATTTTTCCAAACATATTTGACAGCCATTTCTCCCCCCTTGTAAACGACATAAGGGAGGATTACAAGGCCTGCTAGCCCTCTGACTGCATAATCACCAAATTTTTGGAGATTGCTGGGTTTTACGGTTCCTGAGGCTACATTGTTACCTGGTTTTTCGGGATTTTGGATTTCGTTATCGGAAGCTTTTCTAAGAGATTCACGTGCTTTTACCACTTCTTTTTTTGTCATCTCTCCAGCTTTTTGGGGGTCTTGAGTGCGATTAAGGCCTTCGCTTGACTGGGTCGCCGGTTTATATAATGGATTAGTTTTAAACTCCATAAGAACATTCTCCACATTAAATATGTTAAACCACTTAATTATTTCCGATAGGTTTTGCTGCACTTAAAAGTTTTTCTATGTCGATAAGACGGGCTTGCCATTCATCGTTAACTTTTGTAGTTTCAAGTATCTTTTTTATCTCATTGACTTCAGCTAAAGCATCTTCATACTTCTCCAGATTGAGGTAACATTCAGCTGCAAAAATATGAGCACCAATGAACTCTGGAGCAAAAAGGGAGGTTAAGGCAAAGGCACGCAGAGCAAGGTCATATTGTTCACATTTCTGAGCGACGAGCCCAAGGCGATACCAATAATCGGGTTCTTGAGAATCGAGAGCTGATAAGAGGGCAAAAATTGATAGTGATTCCGGCATGTGGCCATCGCTAAATTTGGCAATCCCGATTTTTTGTATTGAAGCGAGATTTGTGGGTGTAAGAGTAAGTGCTTCTTTTATTGCATCATCATTTAAATTATTAGGATCTAGTTTAGACATCTGCTTTTGAAGATTATTTAATCCTTCAATAAGAAGATCAAACTCTTGTTTTTCGAGATATTGATCACCTTCATTTTTTATGATGTTAGTCGCAATAGTTACATGTTTGCCAAATTCCGAGAGGTCAAGGGATTCGCGTAGTTCATCTTCAAGTTTAGTACGACGAGCTTGCACTGAAAGAAATTTTTTTTGATTGGGATCTTCGTTTGCAAGCATAAGATCAACCTCTTCCTGTATAGACTTTTCGATGACAGATCCGAAGGGATCATTAGTATTAGTATTTACCATGGGTAAAACCTTTTTTTTCGCAGCAGTGGTGATCCCATGCATCATGTCAAATAGCGCAGGATCGATCATAATAGTATCCTATTTTTCTAAGTCTCCTGTATCAATTCAAAATGCGTGCCGTTTTGCACTTGGTTAATTATTTACATAACTTAATTATAAGTTTTTGCGTCTATATAAATCAAACTTTAACGTTTAATATAATTGAATTATACAAAATATTTTTTGTTTTGTTTAAGTACGGCAGGTGATAAGGACAATATTAGCAATAAACGATGAAAAGAAATATGGACCTAAAATTGGTGTTATCTTGATTTATGATGCAAATGGTGGTGGAACAAATAACCACAGTCTAGGATATTGTTTTTGTACAATAAATCTCGGATAATGTCACAAACATCTAAGTTAATAATTTGTTATCAACATATATACCCGATATAGCTGAATCTGAGTTTGTGCAACGTGAAAGCTCTCGCGATTGAGCATTTAAAAGGCGATGTATTATGCTTCACAAGCCGCCCCTTCGGGACTTATATTCAAATATTCTCTACCCATAGTTTGCCCCTTTCGGGACTACACTATGGGCTTTACACAATTAGCCCATTCTGGGCATAATGCAAATAATTAGCCCATTCGGGCATAATGCAATATAATTAGCCCATTCGGGGCATAATGCATAACAATTAGCCCCATTCGGGCAAAATCCACATTGTTTTTGAAGAACAAATTTAATATCCAATAGCTTTTTTATATGTTAAATTAAAGAAATGTTTTATGTGTACAGAATTGCCTTACAGTGTACTTGGGAAGCCCCAAATGGGGTTAGTTGTGTAAAGCCCAAAGTGTAGCCCCAATCGGGGCAAACTATGGGTAAAGAATAAATTAAATATTAAGTCCTGAAGGGGCGGTTTGTGTAAGCAGCGAAATCAGGGTCTTTAAGCGAAATACAGGGTCTTTAAATGAGCTCAACCGCGAGAAGCTTTCGCGTTGCCCAAATTCTCAGATTAAGCTATGACGAGCATATATCCCTTCTCAAATTGCATAACGTTATATTCGACATTAAATATCTTTTTGAACCTGAACATCATGAGCGCCATGTACGCTTCTGACACCCGATGCGATTACGCAGCAGGCTACTTCCCTTGTAACAATAGTTTTAGTGCATCTTGTTTCATGCGTAGGTGGATACTATACAGGCCATTAGCTCGGTTGAGGCTTAAACTGTTGCTGAGGCCAATCTCTTCAAGATATTGAGGTGGACATTTCAAAATCACTTCGGGGGATTCGCCGCTATAGGCATCGATAAGGAGTTTGGCCAGTCCCGCAGAAATTAAGGCATCTGATTCAGCCTTATAGGTGACAGTACCGTCTTCTAGTTTCGAAATTAGATAAACTTGACTTTGACATCCCGAGACCAAATTGGCAGGAATTTTTTCTTCGTTGTCCAAATGGGACTGTTGCTTACCAAGATCAATGATAACTCCATACTTCTGCTCTTCTGAAGTACAGTGGGAAAAGAGAGCCTTGACTTGATTTTGCTTTTTGAGGCAGGATTCAAACATATGATATTGACTTAGTAAAATTTTATTTATGACCTCATTCACACACTACTCTCACTTTAAGTATAGAGGATCCCGATGTTAAAATCAATCTCTGTTATACACCTGGATCACACATGAAGATATTAATTGTGGGTGCGTCAGGACTTATTGGAAAGGCGTTAGAGAAATTGTTAGTCAACGAAGGGCATAACGTTTTTGTGCTCAGCAGATCGGTTTCTAGTGCTCAGGAGAACAAGATTCCTTGGGATCCAAAGCGTGGAAATCTGGATCCAAGTGCAATTAATGGCTTTGATGCCATAGTGAATTTGGCGGGTGAGAATATCAGCACACGTTGGAATTCAGGCAGAAAAAAACTCATACTTCAAAGTCGTACAGCCACAACATCATTGTTATGCTCAGCTATAGGTAAACTTGCCGTCCCACCAAATGTGTTGATTAATGCTTCAGCTGTTGGATTTTATGGAAGTCGGGGCGAAGAGTTGTTAGATGAAGATTCCCCCTCCGGAAAAGGATTTTTGGCACAAGTGTGCCGTGCGTGGGAAGCTTCGACACATCAGGCAAAAAAAATTGGTGTGCGAGTTGTCTTTTTGCGTACCGGCGTTGTTTTTAGTCCTGAAGGGGGAGCTCTAAAGAAAATGTTGTTGCCCTTCAAATTTGGTGTTGGGGGACGTATTGGAGATGGCAAGCAATACGTTAGCTGGATAGCTCTCAATGATCTGATAAGGATCATTTCTTTTTGCCTTAATAACCCTTCCATTGAGGGGCCCGTCAATGCTACTGCTCCACATCCTGTCACGAATGCCGAGCTTACAGAGGCCCTTGGCGAAGTTTTAAATCGGCCAACATTTATGACAGTTCCAAAAGGGGCTGTAAGGTGGATTTTTGGAGAGATGGGCGACGAATTGCTATTGAGCAGTACACGTGCAGAGCCTAAAAAAATATTGGAAAAGGGATTTTCCTTTGAACTTCCCGAGCTAAAAAATGCATTAGACGCTGTTGGAACGCTAAATTAGGAACATTTGGAGAGGCTTTATGAAAAACGCGGATAATATTGATAATGGGTCGAATAATCCTATCTGGATCGCAATTGTCATTTTGACAGCTGCGCTTATGGTCATTTTTTTGCTCTTTTTCGGGTCGCGCGGGCCTCAAGTAGAGGAAGTGCCTAGCGTGCCGCAAGAGAATAGCCAAAATGTCAATAAAGAGGTGATTCCTGAGACCCCTGGCCCAGCAGTAGGTCCTCAGTAATGTGAGCTGACAGGCTTCCGGATTTGCCACATAAGAGCCTCTTTGCTTAAAAATAAGTGGGAGGCTCACCAGCCATCTACATCACTCGGCATTCTGATTAAGCTCTTCACTTAATATTTTTTGAGCCAAGCCATTGCGAAACCGAATATGCATTCACTTTCGCTGCTACCGATATCGCTACTACAAAACTATTTTATAATTTAAACCCCACGATCCACTGGCGCGCTCGCTTCACACCATACTTGTACCCACATCTTTTTCTGACATTAACAATATTTTCTTTAATCAGCGCATTCTATATTAGGCCTGCCCCTTTCAATAGTAGATGCTTTTCAAAAATAGGCCCTGGGCCGGTGCAGAGATGCCTGCTTCTTTACGGTCTTTGGCAGCAATAATTGCTGGCAGCCTGTCGATCCCAATTTTCCCTTGACCGATGTTGATAATTGTACCGACAAGGTTGCGGACCATCTTGTAGAGAAAGCTGTGTCCCTTTACTACAAAGCATAAGCGATTTGTGTCAATTTTTATAATTTCGATACTTGCGACTTCTCTTTCGAAGTGGGAATAGCGGCTATTAGCGTGAAAATTGCAGAAAGCAGAAAAATCTTGATAGCCGACAAGCTGTTGTGCGGCTAGACGCATTAATTCAATGTCAGGCCTGCAAGGGCAGTGCCAAGAGTACAGGCGGTGATGAGGGATTTGTAGAGGGCCTAAACACACAAAATAGTGGTATTCTTTGCCTTGTGCACTGATTGTCGGATGAAAATCATCGTCTGCATTTTCACAGCTTAAAACAGTGATGGAGCTAGGCAGCAACTGATTGAATCGCACGGGTAGGAGAGAAAGGTCTTCAAAAGATTTTGAGGTCAAAAAATTAACTACCTGCCCAAGAGCATGGACCCCAGCGTCAGTACGACTGGCAGCTTGAAGTTCGATTGGGTGTTGGCAGACAGTTTCAATAGACTTCTGAAGAGCTTCTTCGATGCTTTGGCCAGCGACAGTTTTTTGCCATCCTTTGTAACCTGTACCGTCGTAGGCGATGACCAGTTTGAGATTATTGTATTTCTTCCCTGGCATGACATTATTTGGTGCAGTAGACCTGCAGGAACTCTTTGACCCCTTCAAGGATGCGCTGTAAGCTTAACAGGACTAAAATCATACCCATAAGGCGTTCGAAAGCTGTCAGCCCATTAACGCCCAGAATGCGCTCTAAACGGGGTGCTGCAAGCAGTACTGCTACTGAGAGGCACCAGGCGATAAATATTGAACTTAGCATCGTAAATTGGCTGGGCTCAGTAAGAGCATACAACATGATTGTTGCCAGAAGAGCTGGCCCCGCAATTAAAGGGACTGCCAAGGGAATTAAAAATGGTT
>JACCVN010000162.1 GCA_013698165.1 Parachlamydiaceae bacterium
GTCACATGTAAGAAGATTAAGGAATTTTGCATAAATAACTATCTAGATATTTGACATCGTGAGATGATCATATTTCAGCAGCTCTACTTTCGAAGCAGCTTAGAGTTATATTTCTCCAATCACAAAATAAGTTATTTAGACTAAATTAGAACTCTAATTGGCAAAAAAAATTTTTTATACTTATTTTAAAATATTCATATACTGAATTTCCATTGACGTTCAACTCTTCTTATGTATAATAGCTCTATAAATAGGTGAAAAACACATATTTTATAGAAAATTTACTAAATATTATTGGAGTTAAAAAATGCAGGCTAATGCAATTGTTCCTTACGACAACCTTGAATCAGTGCTATTATATTCTGACTTACAGTCAAAAGAAATTGGAAGTTATGGCGAAGAAAGGTTGCCTTTCCCAAAAGTCAATCAAGACATTATGATTAATATTATTAGTTTTTTGTTTAATAGAGATGTGTTATCACTTTCTTGTACAAATAGATCAGCGTTCTTGTTAACGAATAACATCAATAATAAATTTTGGGAATCCTACTCGAAAGGGGTTTTTCAATTGAATTTTAAACCGGAAAAATCTGTATTTACTTGCTTATTAAATGCTGGTGAAAATGAATTGCTCCAAAAAATTAATGAAGAATTTATATCTAAATTACAACCTAACAAAGCTTATAAATTTCAAGCATCGTTCATGTCTCCAGCCGATAAAGATGGAAATAGAACTTTACTTGAACCAGCTTTTGAAATCTATGTTGGAAATTATTCAGCCAACCCCATCATTTCAAAATGGATCATCAAAGATGAATTTATGCCCAGTTTTTGTGAATTAGTTGACAAAAAACATCGCGCCTTTTCAAATAAATATCCTAAACGTGTGGATGTTATTTACGGTAATATTCTGAATATGCCGAGTTTTATTAACGCAAAACAATTTCAAAATAATCAACGATTTGAAGAAGATTTGTTTATTCACATGATAAACAATTTAGGTAAAGGAAAGTTAGAAGTTCGTAAAGAATTTGAAAATACTGAAGAATTTACTCAATATGTCAATAATGCAAAGGAACGTTATAATTACCTGGAATGTGTAAAAGATCATGAAATTTATGAGTGCATTATAGATGATGTAGCCCAAGAATATGTATTGACGCTTAACGAAGATGAAAGAGTAGAATTCAATACATATAGAAAAAATAAAGCGAATTTCCATCAGCGAAAAGCTATATTAGATGAGAAGTTTAAAATACCAGGAAACAAGCCTGATTGTCTTAAAAATATGGAAACATCTTTGAACAATCGAATAGATTCAATCTCTTCACCAGAATATCTTAAAAAATTTAACAAAATTGGTCTCCCACCATCCCCTAAAAAAGTGGAAGCCAAAAGTCAAGCTACCTGTGCACAGATGGCGATGGCAGTAGTAGTACTTCTCATGGCATTGTCATTTTTTGATAAAATTGTATTTGCCAAATAAGTTTCTATGTAGCCTGCTGCGTCTCGCAGCAGGTGTCAGCTCAGAGTGAACCCTGGCTCAAGTCTGCATATAAGAAAGAGAAATACCCCTTTGAAAGAATTCTCTTTTTATCTTCGGTGTATTCGCCTTTTACCGTTATTCTTGCTTATGCTATAGTCATCGCATGACAGCAATTATCGGATTACATTCTCTAACAAAATCTTTTGGCAGCCAGCCGCTCTTTAAGGATATTACCTTTACTATTAGCGAAGGGAACCGCATCGGTTTACTTGGTCCTAACGGTGCTGGTAAATCATCCCTCCTCAAGATCATTATGGATCTCGAGCCGGCAAATGATGGCTTTGTTTCCAAACGTCAAGGCGCCCGTATAGCCTACGCTAGCCAGGATCCTGACTTTCCTTCTATGCCTCTAGAAGAGCTTCTTTTGAACCAGCCCCTCAAAGGTGATGAGATTGAACTGCGCACTAGAGCGCAAATCCTACTTGGCAAAGCGCAATTTACTGACTTCGATCAAGATGCCTCTTTACTTTCCGGTGGATGGAAAAAGCGCCTAGATATCGTTAAGGCTCTTATGCAAGAGCCCGACCTCCTTCTTTTAGATGAACCTACAAACCACTTAGACCTCGAAGGCATCCTATGGCTGGAGAAATTCTTACTCCGTGAAAAAGTCGCCTATTTGATCGTCAGCCACGACCGCTACTTCCTTGAAAATGTCGCTACGAAAATTATTGAGCTTAACCGATGCTATCCTCAAGGATTGTTTATCAGCGAAGGCAACATGAGTGTCTTTATGGAGCGCAAAGAAGCGTTCCTCGAAGCTCAATTACAGCAGCAGCGCGGTCTCGCCAATGTTGTGCGCAATGAAGTTGAATGGCTAAGAACCTCCCCTAAGGCACGTACGACAAAGTCTCGATCCCGCATTCAACGTGCTTATGAACTCATTTCTGAACTCTCAGACGTCAAAGGCCGCAATCAAACAAATAGAGTAGGCATAGATTTTTCAGCTTCTGAAAGGGAAACTCGGAAATTGCTAGTCGGAAAAAATCTGACCAAAGCATTTGGGGGCAGAGATTTATTTAAGGGAATAGATGTAACGTTATCTCCGGGGACACGCTTAGGAATTGTGGGTAAAAATGGTACAGGTAAAACAACTTTTCTGAAGTTGCTGGCCGGTATGATGCCTGCAGATGTTGGTACGATCAAGTATGCTGATGAGCTAAAGCTCGTATATTTTGATCAGCATAGAGAGCGTATTCCCCCGCATATGTCTATTCGCGAAGCGCTATCTCCTAACGGGGAGTTTGTCAATTATCGCGGGCAACAAATCCATGTCAATGGATGGGCAAAAAAATTCCTTTTCACTCCTGACCGTCTGAGCCTACCTGTAAGTTGTCTTTCTGGCGGAGAACGTGCGCGCATACTCATTGCAAAATTAATGCTTGAACCTGCCGATCTGCTCTTTTTGGATGAACCGACAAACGATTTAGACATTGAAACCCTGGAAGTCATCGAAGATAGCCTACAAGATTTTCCCGGTGCAGTGGTGCTTATTTCACATGATCGCTGCCTTATGGACAGGGTGTGCACCACTATTTTAGGATTGGGAGGTGTGCAAGAGCATCAATTTTTTGCAGATTTTGCTCAGTGGGAAACCGCGAATAAACAGGCTGCAGCCAATAAGAAAGGTGCTGCTCAGCCTCCAGCTGTAGGCTCAACAGCAAAATCTTCTGCGCCACCACAACTTGACGTTCAAACAGCTAAGCCAAGGAAACTCACCTACAAAGAGCAGAAAGAGCTCGAGAATATGGAAGAATCTATCCTCAAAGCTGAAGAGTCAATTGTAGAGCTTCAACTTCAACTTGCAGACCCCAAAGTTCATGCCGATGCTTCAAAATCTTTGGAGCTCTACAAGAAACTTGCCGAAAGCGAAAAAAATCTTGAATCCCTCTTTGAACGCTGGGAATACCTCCAAAAGGCAAATTAGCTTTTCCCTACCAACGACTACTATTCGGCTCCTTTATACGAAAATATAATGAAGGAGCCGAAAACGTACTTGGTATTCCAATTCCCATGCCGAGTTTGGAGTGATTATACAAAAAGTTTATGTTAGCCAGCGTTGATGATTTTCACGCTTATAACCAAAAAATATAACTGGCAACGTCCAAATTCGACATTGGAATGACGAGCTACGTTTTGGGCATGCTTTATTATTTGGGTGTTTCTATATTGAACTGTGGGATTAATTAACAAGGCAGGCGCAGACTGCTGCGAAACGCAGCAGTCTGTATAATGGCATCAAATGTCTTAGGATTTAGAAACAAAGAACTCAATCGCATATGCCGATACTGCAATGGCAGTCCCATATGTAATTAACGTAGTGATTTTTTTGCAGACCTGTGCACCAAAAGTTAACGGTCGATATTCTTCTGGAGTCTTATCAGTACCTGGCTTTCCATCATATACATAACCACTGGATGTTATTTCTTTTATACGGTTTTTTAAAGACCTTTCGAGTTTTCCAAGTTGAATAGATGGACCTTTTAGATGCATTTCATCTAGCATTGCAATCTGCTTTTCACGAATGTCAGCATTGTATTTTTGTTCTTTCACTAGTTGAAGATATAATTTCCTTTTTTCTTCAGATAATGTCTCAGCATATTCAAGGTGTAAGGGATACATTTTTTCCTGATTCTCCATACTTGTGAAAAATTCTTTTAGACCAGTGGACTCAAGAAGTTTTCCAACGTTTTCTCCGTAAACATCATATTCATCAAGGGTTGCAAAATCTTCAGGATAGAGTAATTCAACTTCAGGTGCAAATTTTTTTACAACAGATTTCATAATCTCTTTCGCGTATGCATCGTCTGTTTCAAATTCTTCTGGCCCTCTAATGTCCACACCCAGCAATTTTTTTACAACAAACGCCATTACTCTCGGTTGGAATTCTTCACCTGTATTTGCTTGAGAGATTGTCGAAAAAAATGGAATATTATAAATTACAAAATAATTTATTTTAGAAGGTGATGAATGATTAGTTTGTGCACCAGGAAAAAATCCCATGCTGTCTGTCGCATAATAGCTTGGAGTGAATTCATTTCTAAAGATCCATTTTTTTGTTGTGAGTGTTTGCCATTCACGTTGACCTATTTCAATTTCCACCGCAGGTTTTAAAAGCTCTCTTGTGGCTTGTTCATTTTTTTCAAATATGAACGAACATTGAAAAAGATAACGCTGAAAGGGTTGGACCTTAGAAATTTCTTTTTTTAAATTATGAAGCATTTCTTTTTCTGCAGAGTTAATCATGCAAGATAAAACAGGTTTGGATGGGTCCAAATGTAAGAAATTAAGTTGAATTATGCCTGGCGCATATTTATCCCAGAATGTTTTATTGACATTATGAGTTAATAAATAACTCGCTCTACTAGTTTGAGAGAAAGCTGCAATGTCTTGACTATACAATTTTTTGAAAATTTCCATCATAATTTCCGCAGGCATTGCAGTTTTACAATCACCTAAGATTATTAGCTCGCCATTTAAATTATTTTCATTGACTTTGGTATGCAGGCAGGAGAATAATTCCGTTGATTTATTAAAGTCGATCATTTTTTTTAAAAACCTGGACATTTCTTTTTCATTGGCATCTGCCAGTAACTTTAATACAGATTTTCCTGAATTCAAATTTAAATTTATTAATCCTGCAGAATATTTATTCCAAAACTTTTGATTCGCATTGTTGGTTAATAAAAAGCATGATCTGTTGACAGTAGCAAATGCTGCCCTGTCTTCATCCGATAACGGTTCAAAAACCTTAAGAAAAAACTGTATGAGTGATTTTTCAGAGATTTCAAATGGGCAATCGCCAAAAGAAATTGGCCTTCCAACAGAATTATCAGGATACTCTTTTGCATATAAACCCGAATACAGGTCCATTAAACTGCTTGCAGAATGGTCTGCGGCCGATGAATTAACTTCCATTTTTTCTCCATTTTTAATTTGTATGTATATAGTATAACACCTACAAATACATTATATATTTACAGGGATACTACCACAACTTTTTGTGTGTGTCTACAATAATAGGATACATGCTTGGACTTCGCAATTAATAACATTAATGAAAAACTTTTTGATTTTTCCGAACCATGGGGAAATTATTAACATATATCCGAAGGCATTATTCTAGCAAGCTTTCAACCAAAAAGTATATCTAGCAACGTCCAAACTTGGCATCGAAACGACGATCTACGTTTTGAGCACGTTTTATTTGGGTGTTTCTCACTAAACTGTTGGATTAGGCAACATGCCATTGAGTAGGCTGCTGCGAAACGCAGCAGCCTACACAATGGCATAAAATGTCTTAGGTTTTAGAACAAAAGAACCTAATCGCGTATGCCGTTACGAGTATGGCAGTCCCATATGTAATTAACGACGTAATTTTTTTGCAGACCTTTCCACCAAATGTTAACTGTCGATATTCTTCTGGAGTCTTATCTGTACCCGGCTTACCATCATACACATAATTTTTGGATGTTATTTTTGTTAAGCGATACACTAAAGACCATTCTAGCTCTTTAAGTTGAATAGATTTATCCTTTAGTTTCATTTCTTCGAGCAGAGCTTCCTGCTTTTTAAGAAGCTTTTCTCGGGTATATTCTTGTTTAATATATTGAAGAAATAATCCTTGTTTAGCTTCGGGTAAAGTCTCAGCATATTCAAGAGACAAAGAATACAATTTCTCCTTGTCTTTAACCATATCCTCGAAAATTTTCTCTATTCCAAGAGTCTTATCAAGGATTAGTGTATAATTAGCGAATTCTTCATGGCTTGCAAACTCATCACGTGTCTTTATTTCTAAATAAGGTGCTAGC
>JACCVN010000185.1 GCA_013698165.1 Parachlamydiaceae bacterium
GGTCTTACCGTGGCTTATTGGTTAAAGCAGTGGGGATTTATCCCGACACTTATTGAAAAACACGCCTGTTTACGAACCGGGGGATATAAAATCGATCTTCGAGGTGTTGCGCTCGAAATTCTCAAACGCATGAGTATCTATTCCACTATCGTTGAACAAAGAACAACAATTGCCCATGCGAAATTTGTTGATAGACGAGGCAATCTGGTGAGCCATATGAGCGCTGATCTCTGTGGCACTCGACTAGAAGGCATTGATCTTGAAATTATGAGAGGCAGTCTATGCGTGATTATCAAGGATGTAATTAGTGAAGTTGAATGTCTTTTTGGGGACTCTATCGTACAATTGACAGAGAATGAAAATGGAGTATACGTCGAATTTGAGAAAAATACACCCCGTTCTTTTGATCTTGTCATAGGGGCAGATGGGTTGCATTCAACCGTACGTAGACTAGCCTTTGGAGATGAATCCAGCTTTGCGAGGGAATTTGGAGCCTATGTCTCAGTTTTTTCAATTCCCAACTTTCTCGGTTTAGATACTTGTGAAATTGAATATCATTCTTTGCAAAGGTTTGTAAATGTCTATAGGGATCGAAGTGATGTCAACGCGAAAGTAGCCATTGCATTTTCTCTTGAAGAACCATTTCATTCTCGAGACCCAAAAGAGCAGAAGAAGGCTATAGAAAAAGTTTTTGCAAACTCGGGGTGGGAAATGCCTCAGATTCTTGCAGCAATGCAAGAAAGTGCTGACTTTTATTTTGACTCCATGTCGCAAATTCACATGCCCTCTTGGTCAAAAGGTCGTATTATTGTGGTTGGAGATGCAGCTTACTCTGCCACACCTATGTCCGGTCAAGGGACTAGCATTGCTATTACCGGGGCTTATATTCTTGCGGGAGAGCTTGCAGATGCTCAAGGTGATTACAAACAGGCTTTTTGTTGTTACGAAAAATTGATGCGTCCATTTGTTAGTAAAAATCAAGAGTTAGCAAAATTAAGCGCTCATATCATGACGAAGTCTTTCTACAGCGTATTGGTTCATAAAATTGCTTCGATCTTCCCAGCAAATGTGCTTCATTTTTTTAAAAAAATGGGTCTAAAACGTACTACAAAGGCTGCAAATGCAGTTATTCTTAAGGATTACAATGACAAGAGTTGTTAAAAAACCGAATGAAAGAAAACTAGAAATCATCAGGGCTGCTCGAGACTTATTCTTGAAGAAAGACTATGACAAAACCACTATGCAAGATTTTATGAACCATCTTGGAATTGCGAAAGGAACCATCTATCATTATTTTAAATCAAAAGAAGAGCTGCTAGAGGCGGTTGTTGAGGATATTTCAAACCAACATCTTGAAAAGATGCAAACTTTGATGCAGGAATTTCAGGGAAATTCTACGCAGAAAATAAAAGCTCTTGTTGAAGGAGGAAGGATTCATGCTCCTATTGTTTTAGAGCAACTTCATGAGAGGGGAAATGAAGCTTTACATACACGTCTTCTTGTTGCGACTTTGATGAAACAAGCTCCTCTTTATGCAGAGCTGATTCAGCAAGGCTGTGAAGAGGGGGCATTTCAGACTCAAAACCCTCTTGAATGTGCTGAATTCATTCTGACATCTGTTCAATTTTTAACAGACATGGGCATACATGCATGGTCGCAGGAAGACCTTAATCGTAGAAATCAAGCTTTCCCCTTGCTTATCGAACAGCTCTTAAAGGCACCCCCCGGATCTTTTCAATTTCTGCTAAGCTAAGGAATTATGCCGTTATTGAGGTCATCAGCAGCAGCCTTCATCAATCAGATGCCCAACTAGCTCCGCGAATGTGTCATGAACTCATCCTAAAGTCGGTCTTGAAAAGAACGCACAAATCTTTAGTCTGTTGTTAACTAGTGAATAAGGAGACAAAGAGCATTTGCGGGAATAGATCCTTCCGACGCCTAGCTTTCTTTTTTTATTGAGAGAGCTATTGAATGCCCCCCATCTACAGTCAATATTTGTCCGGTCATCCACGAGGATTCTTCTGTAGCAAGGAAAAGGGCTGTAGACGCTTGATCGGTAGGAAGCCCTGCACGTCCAAGAGGAATATCTTTAATGCTTGGGTCTAATTCAGAGCTTTCTTCATAGGGAGTGTATCCAGGTGCAATAGCATTCACTCTAATTCTATGCTGGGCTAACTCCAGGGCCATCGTTTGCGTTAACATGTTTAATGCTGCTTTACCAGAGGCATGCGCGACTCGATTCAGTGTTGGACGCGTGCCAGAAATGGAAGAGATGTTGATAATATTTCCTCCGGTTTGTTTTTCTACCATCCCCTTTGCAACAAGCTGTGATAAGAAAAATGGAGTCATTAAAGTCACCTGCAATAACTGTTCAAAATCTTGAGGTTTTAAATCAAAAAAACCTAATGTGTTATAGCCTCCTGCATTGTTAACTAAGATATCTACATGTCCTAAAACATCAATGCTTTCTCTGTAAAATTGTTCTATACCTTCATAAGTAGAAAAATCTGCATACAATGCATAAGCAACTCCCTTTGTTTTTTGAATGCAGCTAACAACCTCTTCAGCGCCCTTTTTATCAGATCGATAACTAATAACCAACTCAGCTCCTTCTTTAGCAAATAGTAGAGCGATTGCTTTTCCAATGCTTCGGTTAGCTCCTGTCACGATTACTTTTTTACCTACTAGTCTCATGTATTTATCCGAGTGTGTGCCTGTTGCGAGAATCGAACACTGCCGACCTAAAACTAAAAGCAACTATACAAAAACGTATGAAATATGATAAACTATTTTAATGTCCTTATACTTATAAAAATAAAGGTTTTATATGAAGTCTATAACATATGTAAATTTTCCTATGGAGTGCACCGAGCTTTCTTCGGGATGGACCAAAGTTGATCAATTTAAATCCAAAAATACAACCGTTGATCATAACAAGGTCAAGTACGAAATCATCTCAAAAGCAACAAATCAAGCCTCTTTGCTGAAAAGAATTGCTTACATAGCTTTAAGCATCCTCACTTTGGGATTACCTCTCTGTTTTGCAAGTATCAGAAATACCGTATTTAAAGGTAAGGAATCTGTCCACTTTGCAGTCCCTTATTGCGATGCAGACCATAGCAAAAAAATGGACGATCTGATGAACAAGGTCTGGACCCCAAAAGGAATGCCCACCGACAGTCTAAAACCTGCATCTAAGGCTGTAGCCGAAAAAAGTATGTGGGAAAATGCAGCTAAAGCCATTAAAGAGCACTCTGAAGATGAGGGTTACGCATATTTTACCGGAGATAAACCTGCTGAAGCGGGAATCTTTAATTCATTTGCCAATAGGGTTTTTGAACAATTTCTTCCGTATAACCACTACTTTAAAGATCTCCTTCCTAACTTAGAAGATCTTAAGAGCACAATGACAAAGCCCTTAACTTTATCTCATACCGATGCAGCGGCCCAGGGCCATCACAGAAAAACTATGGAAGACGCCCATTTCTACAAGGACATTTCTCAAGGAACTCTAAGCGGTGTTTTTGATGGACATGGGGGTAAAGAAATTGCAGAATATGCAAGTAAAGCCTTTGAAAAAAGTTTTGAACAAACTCTAAAAGATACTAATGGCGATGTCCATGCAGCCTTTGAATCCCTATTTTCCCAAATACAACATGAAGTCGCTAAATGTAGGCCTCTTTACCACATGGGAAGCACCGCCGTTGTGACATTCATTGACAAACAGTCCAACATTATCTATACCGCTACACTTGGCGATAGCGAAGCCAACATCTACAGAAAAATTGATGGCAAAATGAAATCGATTCCACTTTCGTGTGTGCGCGATTGGAGTAGTCCAAGAGACGCTGCAAGAGCTGCTAAAGCATTAAATGATCCTTCAATTGCGACCGGATGGCCAAAGCTTAAAGGTCAAAAACCACGTTTTCCATCTCCAGCGGTAGGGGTCAACGTCGCGCGTGCATTTGGAGATATTCAAGTCGGCCATTTAATGAACGGCTCCGGCATGATCCACAAACCAAAAATCACAATGAATAAACTCGAACACGGAGATGTTGTTCTACTTGCTTGCGATGGTTTAAAAGACTATGTGGCTGAAAAAGTGATTGTCGAAAAAGTTGCAGCCCTTAAAGATACGCCTGCTACCAATTTAGCCAAGGAATTAGTCAATTATGCAATCGACCCGAAAGGTGCCGACGCACAAGACAACGTCACTGTCGTGGCCATCAAAGCCTAATCTTACGGGCTGCTGCTTTTGCAGCAGCCTTCAGGAAAGGACCAAATGGGCATAGGCCAAGTTCGTAACGGTCCTTAATGTCATTTGTCATTTTGGACTCTCTACTTCCAGGAATTTCCCCAAGTCCCGCTATAGAAATTGACTTCCATCGGTTTACGATCTTTTGGAGTATGCTTTTCTTCGGGAGATTCATACCCAATGGCCATGACAGCAATCGGTGTAAACTCTGAGGGGATGTTAAATTTCTGACTGATCATGTGCTCATCAAATCCGCCCATTTGATGTGCCATAAGCCCTAAAGCTGTCGCTTCCAACATCATGCTTAATGCTGCCGCCCCTGTATCATAAGGTCCCCAACGGTTAGGCTTGCCGCTTTTAGTAAATTTTGAACCTGCAATAGAAACGAGTAGTACGGGAGCAGACGATGCCCAGGCTTTATTTCCTTCTGCGAGTGAACTTAAAATTTTTTCATATCCTTCAGAATCTTTTTCTCGATCACAGACAAGAAAATACCAAGGCTGTTCATTATAACAAGATGGGGCACACCTTCCAGCTTCTAAAATTAACTGCATTTGTGTTTTACTTACTTGTTGTGAAGACAAATATGAACGACCGCTAAATCTTTCCGATAAAATCTTAAGCATAAGTACCTCTTCTTGTAGAAAATTGAAAAATTACAATCAGAAAGCTTTGCTCAAATTTATTAAACACATACACACAATTTTGGGATATAGTGAGATTGTGATTAATTCTGCATCCAAACCATCCGATGAACGCAATTGTCTATTTATGAAGAGTTAATCTCCACTCTCATTTTTAACAAGTTTTTTATATCTTAAAAGGTGTTGGCTTGACTTTTTCAATACCTCTAGTATAGGATATTGGCTTATAGCCTATCACAATATCGGGGCATACACCCTATTTTTTAGTGACAATCCCGATGTATTTGCAAGGGAAAAAAATATACGCCCCTCACCTTTCTAAGGAGAAATACCTTTACGTGCAGCCTCGAATTTATCATGCCAGTGACCACGATATTGACCACACACACATCGATGCAGACGCCGTCTACGTCATAAAAAAACTACGAGCTGCAGGTTTTTCAACCTATTTAGTCGGTGGAAGCGTCCGCGACTTATTGGCTAAACAGACTCCTAAAGATTTCGACATCTCCACCTCTGCCAGGCCGGAACAAATCAAACAGATTTTCCAGAAAAATTGCCTCTTGATCGGTAGACGTTTTCGCC
>JACCVN010000212.1 GCA_013698165.1 Parachlamydiaceae bacterium
AAAATTAACAAATAATCCATCTAAAAACACACTTAATAACTCTTGTGCATCATGCTGCTCTAGGCAATCTTCTTCTGGGAAAAAGTTAAGTCCCATATTAAAAATGGAGTCCCTTAAAGTTACCATCAACGAGACTAACTCTTCATTCGTAGCATCAAGGTCGAGGTCGCCACTTTTCTTAGTGTAAGCCGCTACAGCGGTAAAAGCTTCGCGTAGTTCTTTATTTCCCATTGTTCTGATAAGGGCATTTATATCCTCTTCATCCATAGACAATAACATTTGAACTACTGAGTTAAGATAACAACTATTTTCTAAATTAGGAAGTCCGACAGGTGTGGGTTCCACAGAAGCCGAGCCTGAAAGCGCATTTGTTGAGGTCTCATTTGTCTGTAATGAAGCTTCCAAAGCATTTTGGGTTAGCTCCTTAGTATAAACATTAACGAATTCTTTCCCACGTCTTTCATGCCATGCTTCTTCAAAAGCCGCATTATAAAGACTCATCATAGAATAGCCGATACGGGAAATGATGTAAGTCAGTGAACATTTTTCATATTTTTCCACATATCTGCCAATATCTGAAGATTTCTTGGAAAAGATGACCGTGTGGCGGTAATCCTTCATTAGTTTGCTGTCTTCACCAGCTTTATTTAGATTGAATTCCATTAATGTGCCTAGGGATTAATTGTAATATTTATTATACAATATAAGAAAGTATAACGTTTCGAATATAATAACATGCGTTTAATAATAAATAAAGAGAAATCAAGGAAATCTAGGAAATCTAGGAATCAGTCTTTGATGATGAAATAGGTTGTTTCGCTTTGAGCAATTTAGTGAATTGGTGAGAGGTAACTAAATGTTTTGAATATTTAAAAATTACTTTTCTCCAAACGCCTAAGATTAAAAATAATAATATTACTTCACGTTTTTTTTCAGTAATTTTCAGGCGAACCAATTTAAAAAAATTAAATATCTGAGTGATCGAATGTCGGATAGGTGAGGGTACAAGTGCATATAATGTCTCCAGCTTATTATTGAGCACATTCTTACCTTGCTTCAAATAGCTGGACAATCGAATATTGTATTTCTCAATATTGGCAACTATACGAGGAATTTGCTTCTTAATGTTTCCCGGAAGATGGATCGCAAACTGCCTTATGTCGGATTTACATTTTTGAATTCGTTCTTTTATGTACAGAAACTGTTTCTTAGGTCGTTTAGTAAGAGATTCCCAGCGGGCTTTAATTTTGTTTGTGTATGAAGATAAACCAAAGAATTTTAACCCTTTGAAATAATTTTTACAGTCAATTTTCACTTTTTCAATATATGCACATGAGGTTGTCTTTAATGATTTTATTTTTAGAAGAATACCTTTCTTCCTGAAGCCTGCACTAATTCCATAAAGTTTAGCTTTAAATATTTGAAGTCGTTCTTTTACTGTGTTGATAAGAAAATTCTTGCGATCAATGATTTTCTGATGGGTGGCTTTAACCATTAAAACAGCTGAAAGGTACTTCTGTTTCGGTGGGTTGATGAATTGCACTACGATGATATTTGACATCTCTTTTGCTAGCTGAGCCATATAGATAAAGGGTGCTTTTATTGCTTTCTCCAGTTTTTTCTGAAGCGCTTTACCATAGGATCTTAACTTCCCTTCAAGTTGCAGCCATTGGATTTTAACCTTTTCTATAGCGGTGAAATAATATCCTGAAACCTCTTTCCATAAGTTTCTTATTTTTAAGAATGCTGTTCTTTTCTGAGCGTTTAAGTAATGGATTTTCTGTTTAACGCGATCAACGACAGACTGAACTCGCTGGAGAAGTTCTTTTGATAAATTAATTAATTTAGTTTGAAAAGCTTTCAAGGGGTTGAAGATAGCTGTAATTTTCGATTTCAAGGCCTTGGTTTGTATTTCAATTTTATGGGTTAAGCGGTTATATAGGAACATACCTTGTGAGTATATCCAAGTGGGAATGAGGTAAAATCCTAAATAAAAAGGCAATACGCATATTAGAAATAAAGGCTTTATAACCATCGATAGAGCTTTCACAATATCAGCAAATCGATATTCGCCAGAAAAAAATTTTTTTTCAATTTCTTGTTCAAGCTTTTTCTGAGAGGAAATTTCCTTCTCGCCGACTTGTGGCTTCGGGACAACAAACGGCATGGTATGATGGCGGATTGATGTAAATAGATGGCTGTCATCCACGTGCTTTTGGCAGGAATCTTTCGAGTGACCTTTCCAAGGCTCTTTAATCATATTTCTCCATAAAGGTACAATTATACACCAAAACTTAATTTTAATCAAGATGTTTTTATAACTTTTTAGTTAATTGATTTAGGGTCATTCAGTAAAAAGACGGAGAGCTTATAGCAGCATTTCACGCAAAGGCGCTAAGGCGCAGAGAGGGAGCAACAAAAAAATGATAACGCATATTAGGGTAGTCATGCTATATAATTTTTAATTATTAAATTCATGTTTTAAACATAAATACACTTTTCAATTTTTTAAATTCAAACCAAAAATCCGGCTTATCTTAATCCCTGTTATTTCTTCTTCATTCACTTTATCTGCGCCTCAGTGACCCTGCGACATTGCGACCTGGCGTTAATTGCTGCTAGAGAGGTATTTACAAAAGTCCGATCAATGATTTTGTGCTCAATAAAGATAAACGTTCACGGCCCCAACCATAGCAATTTTATCTGCTTGCGTCAAAATTGATCTTAGGGCAGAATGACCACACCTTTAGTTATAATTAAAAAGACATCTTTCTTGATCAAGTTGGAGAAGTTTATAAAATGCGCCGTTCAATCTGTTTTTGTGTCCCGAGCATTGCACTAGCAGGCGATATTAACACGTGGAAATTTGTTTATACAACATCGACAGGTCTTCCTAAGGGAAGTAAGATGAAATTCGATCTTGGCAGTAAAGGCCGGGATATCGACTGGCAAGTCCCCACAAGCAATCTCAAAAAAGGCAGCAATGTCATTTATGGCAAATTAGAAAACGGTAAGATCGTTCAAGGTAAAGAGGTTGATAATCCGAATAGTTATACTCCGGATTTTGAATTTGTTCTCGCTTCCGAAATCCCTGTTGGGGGTACCTTTACAATCTGCATCGGCTGTCCGAAAGATGATCCTAAATCTTCTAAAGTTCATGGCACTCGTGCACAGACAGATTCACAACGCCGACGCCCATTTAACTTATACATTGATCCAACTGGCAAGGGCCGCTATGGCGAAGCTGAAGTCTTTAGTATGGATATCCGGGGCAATGTACTGGAATTTATTAGCATTTTAGCCCCTTCCTACGTTGTGCGCAACAAACGCTTTAATGTCATTGTTCGTTTTGAAGATCATTATGGTAACCTTACTAGTGAAGCGCCTGCAGATACTTTGATTGAGCTTTCTCACGAACATCTCCGTGAAAACCTCAACTGGAAGTTATTTGTTCCTGAAACAGGCTTTATCTCTCTACCTAACCTCTACTTTAACGAGCCAGGGGTGTATACAATAACATTGAAAAATACGCTCACAAAAGAAACTTTCCGCTCTCCTCCCATTCGTTGCTTTGCTGAAAACAATAAAAGCTTGTTCTGGGGCCTGCTGCATGGTGAATCTGAGCGCATTGATTCAACAGAGAATATTGAGGATTGCCTACGCTATTTCAGAGACGATAAGGCAATGAATTTCTTTGCAACATCATCTTTTGAAAGCCAGGAAGAAACATCTAATGAAATCTGTAAATTAATCTGCCAAAATACTGCTGACTTTGATGAAGCTGAACGCTTTACAGCTCTGATCGGCTTTCAATGGCAAGGTGCTTCCGGCGAAGAAGGTCTACGGCAGTTTATCTATCCAAAAGATAATCGCTTGATCATGCGTAAAAAAGATGCCAAATACAATACTCTTAAAAAAATCTATAAAAGCTTTGTTCCAAAAGAACTTATTTC
>JACCVN010000249.1 GCA_013698165.1 Parachlamydiaceae bacterium
GACGACTGCTGAAAGTGATGCTCTTTCTAAAGACCTTAAAAAACGCGGCATGACATTTGTAGGCTCCACAATCATTTACGCTTATATGCAGGCTGTAGGCCTAGTCAACGACCATCTTGCAGACTGCTGGTGCAGAGCTTAGGATATGTGCCTTTTAAACGCAGAGGTGCAGAGACGCAGGGCACAGGGTAACAGCAATAGAAAATCTTAAGAAAATATTCCTTAGATAAACAAATTGTTTTCAAAAAATGAAATAGATATTTCGTAGTACTTGTCCTAAGCCGAAATGTGGCTGCAGCAGGCAACCCCACGCGTAAGCCTTATCAAAACCCTATTTTTTTAAATCCTAAATTTGCATTAAAAGAGAAGAACCCTAGTACGCTGTCAAGGTAGTATTTTCGGCTATTTCTGCGTCAAAGCCCCATGGTTTGCCGATCATAAAAAGGGGCTGTAATTACTAATACAACCCCTTTTACGATCGCAAAACCACAGGAGCTTTCCCGCTAGAAATAGTCGAAAATTCTACCTTGACAGTGTACTAGCAGCAGCACCACATATTAAACTAACACATCATGTTTCTTAAGCATTCAATGCTCCTTGACGTTCTTTAAAAATTAGCTTTTCAAAATCGAGAAGTGAACGCCATTTACGGCTTCCTTCTGAAAAGCCAGCTTGTGGGCGATGTTTTCTAACCAAATCATAAGCGCTCATTGCAGTGTGATTTTGGTATTTGATCAAGTAACACATCATCATAAGAGCACTTCTGCCTTTTCCGGATTTGCAATGTAAACAGGTAGTACGGCTATTTTCCAAATTCCATCTGATAAACTCAATCCCTCTGACAATATTGTTCAAATTAATCGTCTCAAAATCCGGTGTTGGTAATTGTAGCTGCAAAATTTTCAATTCTTCCCACTCTTCAGGAGTTACCGGCCAAATCATCCACCCAGGAGAGTGGTTTTCGAAGACTTCCACAACACTTAGTACAGCTTTAACACCTTGTTTTTTTAATTCCTCTGCATCATTTCTACTTCCAACAAGTATAGAGTCTGTATGTAACGGCAAACTTGCCAAAATTAATTTAGCCCCATTTGCATGAACAAAAACTGTATTCCATAACTTCCAATCAACTGCCTGGACCTTGATTTGATTAATGCCAATAGGAACGCTATACAAGCCATAATATTTCAAAATCCCTGGACTTTCACTTCTAAATAATTTACTTATTTTCATTAGGGCATGCCATTCATCATCAGCAAATGATTCTTCCGGAAAATAGGATAAACTTTGTTTATTCATTTTCTCATTTAACTGAGGAATACCATCTTTGGCCCATTGATAACTCTTCTCCACTACTGTATTAATGTTTACTTCCATAATTTCTATGGATTCTTTTAACCGTTTATAAATCGAATCAAATTGATATGTATCCAACAATCCAAACATTCCCCCATTTTTTTGCCCACCCTTAAAAGCATCTTTAAAAGCTCTCTGCGTCAACAACAGTTCATGAAATCTTTCCTTTTTTAATTTGGGGTCATTACTATTTGCACCTTCATCGAACGCCTTTAGGGCTGCATTTGAAACCTTTTTCTCGAAATTTGAAAAATCCAAGAGTAACTTTTCAGATTCATAGCCCTTCCACAAAGAATCGAGCTCTTGTACAAAAGGCAAAAGGCTGTATCTACCTGCAATGGGCTTGAAGTAGCCATTTTGATCCAATTGAATGCGGGTGTAAGGCTGAAGCCGGTGAAACATATTAAAATTTATAAATGCATCATAAAGGTCGGGATTCGGCTGAATCTCTAAAGAAGGAAGCATATATCTATCCTAATCTGAAATGTTTGATAAAGCAAGGAACTGAGTTACAACAAAATTAATTGCTAGCACCTCTACTTTGAACGTTATTTCTAAAAACTCAGAATTGCAAGAAGTTTTTTAAACATTTTTATTTCCGTGATAAAAAGCCTTAGTTATATAATCTGCATAGCTGAATCTAAGAATTTAGGGAACGCGAAAGCTCTGAGCTCTGCCACAGGCTTTGGCGCAGCCAAGATTTCTCAGATTCAGCTATGTGGAACTATATACTTCTATTCCAAATGGATTTGACTTTTTGAAATCCACAGATCTAAAAAGGATAATAGTTCACTCGGAGGAGTTAAGTAAATATCGGCATTTGTTTCACGAATTTCTTCCCTGATCAGTACCTTTAATCCCCTATCCCCTAAAGTAATAAAAGCCTCCTCATCAGTAAAGTCATCTCCCAAAAATGCTGCAGCAGTCTCTTTGGGCATTTCGCTTAAAAGTGTATTGACCACATTGCCTTTACCCCGATTTTTTGGTCTAAGTTCAAATCCCCCATCAAAATCATGAATTTCAATTTCATAATTAGCGGTAATTTCTTCGAACGATTTTTTAAATTCATTTAACTGCATGCGTTCCTTAGGGCTAACGCTGCGCCAATGTAAAGATACAGAAAAAGGTTTTATGTCATAGAGTTTAGGGTCAACATTTTCTCGAAAAAAGTTCAGTCCTTTATCTAACCCTTCGCGCAATACTAGTGGGATTTCCGCGGATATAACTTTTCCATTGGCAAGCTTTCTTTCCATTCCATGAGAACCCCACATTTCTAGTCCTGCAGGCATGTCTATAAGCGTCTCAAGTATTGACATGCTGCGACCGCTAACGATGACCAAACGCACGTTTTTTAATGCCATTAAAGCACACAGTCGCTCTTTAACGCCTACATAAGGATAAGCCTGCATGCGTTCGTTGATCAATGGCGCAAGTGTACCATCATAATCAATCATTAGCAAAGAGCCACCATAAATGCTCTTGTAAAATCTGGGTAGGTCAAAACTATCTTTTAAAATCTTCATCTAATAGTGTGCTTTTTGTGAATTTTAATTTGCAATTATTGAGAGAATACTTTCTCATGGATTAAAATTATCATGAACACGACTTCTTTTGGCAAACTGCCGAAACAAGAATCCTTATCGTTCCAAGTCAAAAGGATCTTGATAGCTCGGTCAACCATCTGCCTTCTAGCAACTCCTCTAAATTTTTCCCAAACTAAGTCTGTTTCATAAAGATGAAAAGCCTTTTTAATTGATACAGCATTTTGAAGATTATTTACTTCTTCAGGAGTAGCATCTCTCATTTGTAGGGACTTTCCTTCAAGTTCCTTTTTATATAAACTATATTTATGTTGAGTAACACTTTCAAGGCTAGTTTTAAACATACAGTATGGAACATCTATTTCCCATATAAACTTACTAAAAACTGGCTTCATGTTAAGTGAATTAATTGTTAAATCCGAAACACTCCCAAATTTTATGTTTGGTGATTTCTCAAAACAAAAAGCATCATTAAAAAATGGATCTATGCTTTTATAAGCAACAATGCTGATCCAATCATCCTCTCTTTTTTCAGCTTTAAG
>JACCVN010000320.1 GCA_013698165.1 Parachlamydiaceae bacterium
CGACCGAGGGCAAAAAAGGCCGCAGAGCGCTCTTCATACCAATTGTACTTTGCTAACGAAGGTGAATTCATTAGGCCGGTGATGAGAGGACTATTTCTAGAACCTGGGCAAATACAGAATTCTTTGACACCTGATTTGACAACTTCCTCTAAAACATGTTGAAAAATTTGGAAGCTCACAGATCTAACAACCTTACAATCGATTTTGTTTTAAGCAGAACTTCCTGCCATTCCATTTCAAGATCGCTTTCAGCAATAATGCCTCCGCCGGCACCCATCATTAGTCCATTATCATCCCACATGATATTTCGAATGGCAACATAGCAAACCTGTTCATTAGAGAGGGAATCCCAATAACCTACCGGAGCTCCATAGCGCCCTCGCGGCAAGATCCGATTATAAGTGTGAAGCCATTTCATTGAAGTATCTCTTGGCCTTCCACCTAAGCTTGGCGTGGGATGAAGTAAATTAGCAAAAGTAGAAAAGTCATCTGCATGATGCAGTCGAACACAAAATGGTGTGTACAGATGGGAAAGAATTGGCAAAGATAAAATTTGCAATTTTCCAATATCAACCTGTCCAAAGCTTGATAGCCGTAGAGCAATTTCATCAACTACAATATCATGCTCATGGAGAAGTTTTTCATCATCGAGCATTTGATAAGATAGCGAGTCAGTTTTTTGGGTACCTGCTAAAGCCATCGTTTCTAAAACTTTGGGAGAACTCTTCTGAACCTTAAACAATAACTCGGGAGTTGCCCCCAAAATACCTTGTGAATCTTTCCAAAATCCATAGGCAAATACGGGGGTTTCTTGCACATTTTTTAATATGCTTAATATTGCTCGCTTACGATGAGAGGGAGTTATTGTGTCAGAGGATTTTGATAAGGCATAATGGACAACTTTTTCAAGCTTTCGACTTCGGAGCAATCCCTGTAATTCTTGAAATCCTTTAACAAATAGATCTTTTGAGGGATTTTTCCATTTTATCATTTTGGGTGTTTCAAGTGGTACACCATCGAGTAGCGAGATCAGTTCACTAGTGGGTAGGATAGAACTTTTTTCAAAGTGGAGCCATGGTTTTTTTTCACTAAGAAAAAAATCAGGAAAGTAGAACCAATTGGAATTTTTTTCTTTGGGTGTTTCATGCCAATATGATTCACCCCAGGCGATGAGAATTTTTCCTGGTTGATGTGAGAAGATCACTCCTTCAATTAACCATTGTTCGATGTCAGACATCTGTAAGTTAGAGGTAGCGCCTTTTAAGGCTCTGGAGGCTTGCGATTTTACTGTTGCTGTTTTCAATCTAAATATATCTCTTCGTGTGTGTGATTTTCTTTGGGATATTTCTCTATACATGGTAACGGTAAGTGTATAACATATTCCATCATTTTCGTCTCGACGTTAGTATTTAGGTTAACTAGCAACCATCGGGAATTCAAAAATTGCTTTTAAATAGTCCTCAGCAAGCATTTTCGAATTTTCCTGCTGCAGGGCTCTTGCCATCTCGTCTGAGAGGACTAGCGCACCGTTTGAAGACAAAAAGAAATAGAGTTGAATATTGGCGATGTCAGGATCAAATTTATCGGCTTTAGAGTCGGTGGCGCAGTACCAATAGCAGATATGATCAATCTGTTTTTCTTCCAAAAATGCGTCTACTGACTGTACTTGCTTTAATTTATCATCAATAAACACAACCATTTTAGCCATTTCAGAGCACTGAACATCATTGCCAAAAACTTTTCGCAGATAATCGCCTTTCAAGTCTGTATCCGCAAAAAAGACACCTGAAAAAAATTCCCGTTTTTTAGCTAAAATTGGATATTTTTGGCTGAGAATGTCAGTATCAAAGCTGATGCCGACGGACTTTAATTGCCGGATAGTCAAAAGATCAACATCTACATTTGGAGTGTCATACCAACTGTGGCGTTCGCGAGCTGTCAACCCACAGACAACATGGCCTTGCATTTGCAGCTGATGGACATATTCTGAAGTTATCGGTTCAACAGTAATATAAGGATATTTCTGAGAAAGATACAAAGAAAAAATATCATGCCAATTTTGATCAGAAGATTTTGACAGCTGTGACATGTAGGATCGCCATGCTTTTGATCCCAGCATATGAGGAGAATCTATCAACGTTTCATCGATATCAAAGAGGATGAGGGAGTCGTTGGGAAATGACGTTGAAATTTCTTCAAGAGAGTCAATTTTAAAAATACTTGAAGTCGAAGCTGAAAGCGATGACGAGAAAATGAGAATACAAATGAGAAGAGATCTATTGAATAACCGCAAAATGGAAAGTGGTGAATAATGGATTAAGAGTTTATACATTTCTGTCGCTCTATATTCATCATTCACCACTTGTCACTAATCCTAATCTATCTTAGGTTGTGTGTGCTAAGAAGTCACAAATTTCTGCTAGGTTGACTTCCAAAGGCCATTGCATCTGATCGATGGATGGCAATGCAAGCATTTGACCTGAGAAATGAGGAGCATCGAGAGAAAGATATTCCGGTACAGTCTTCATTGGACTTTCGATCGCTTCATTAATCGCTTTCATTTTACGCGATTTTTCTCTGATAGAGATGACCATGCCTGGTTTCACTTGGAAAGAACGGCGGTCAACTTTTTTGCCATCAACAAGAATGTGTCCATGAGATACCAACTGATGGGCAGCAAAAATTGTTGCTCCAAATTTCAGACGGTAAACGACATTATCTAAGCGGCACTCAAGCAATTGAGTAAAATTTTGCGGGGTATTACCAGCAAGAGTTACAGCATGCTTGTAGTATTTAACTAATTGTTTTTCAGTTAACATTCCGTAGATAGCTTTAAGTTTTTGTTTTTCCTCAAGCGATACACCGAAGTCAGATTTTTTGCGGCGTCGAGCTCCATGCATCCCTGGGGGATTTTGCTTATGCAGCAATGGATTGCGCGAACGGCCGAAGATATTAACACCAAAACGCCGCGCAACGCGATTTTTTTTGCCTGTATAACGAACCATTGAATCTCCTAAAACTACTGAGAGGTCTATTTAAGGCTATGTTCACCTTTTCTATTAAAAGCCGGGGCAGCTTTGCTGCTGTGTTTCTCGGCAACATTATCAAATTACCGTGAAGCAAACAGCATAGATGCAAATCCCGCTTTACTTGCCTTTTGACAGAAAAGGTGAGCATAGCCCTATTAAATTGCCGTGTATTGACACCGCAAGTGTGGATTATTCCATATGTCCTATTTTTTTAGCAATGTCGAATCTTTCTTATTGCCACTATTTCTTTTCCCCCCTACTCTTCGAATTATAATTAGTTAAACTCAAATTTTGATTTTAAAGGAGCCGCGAGACGCAATATTTTGAACCATAAAGCTTTGCGGCTGATGCCTTACTCACAATTTAAGCGGGGGGGGATAAACTGCTTAGTGTTATTGGATCAAGGCCTTACATCTGGCATCCCCTAGTCCACTGTCAAGGTAGTATTTTCGACTATTTCTGCGTCAAAGCCCCGTGG